>JAZGBI010000001.1 GCA_036476315.1 Candidatus Neomarinimicrobiota bacterium
ATTAGTATGATGACGAAATCATGCTGTAGTCTTTGACAACATCATTCTCGTCAAAAGTTATAATTAGATCAAAAGAACTTGTCGTCGAAGTTGAAAGAGCCCTCGAACCCAACCAGACGTCGCCTGCCTCCCCACTGCCTGTCTTGAAAGACATCCTATTGTAATTCCAAACTTCGTACTCATCTTGATTAATTGTAACCAAGTTTGGAGCACCAAATAACTCCAAGACGTCAGCCTGGTTCGTTTCCCCCTTAACTATCTTGGTCTTTACCATACCAACGGTCAGATTACTTTTTTGAGTTGGCTCAACGACTGGCATAGGTGCACAACTGACTATTAAGAGAACACAACACATAAAAAAGGCGACAATACTGAATTCTTTCATTATACTGCTCCGCTCATTTCTTCCAGAACATACGGTCCTTTCAGATGATTTTCCAGCACTAAGTCAGCTCACAGGGCAGAGAAATAGAATTCAGGAGGTCTTCTCAAATCATTCAAGGCAATAGAACTCTGCCGAAATGGAGAAACTTGAGATTAACCAAATCTGGAGGTCTGAACAGGCCATTTGCGATCAGTAATCCTCAATCCCATTTCTTCTAATCCGTACGCTCGGAATCTTGGTTCTTGGTCTTGTCTGCACTGGAGGCCACCATTCTCCCTTGTTTTTTCCCTGACCTCATCTGACTGCAGCTGTGACAAAGTTTCCGTTCAATGCCCTTTAGTCTTCAGATGTTCGTTTTCTATACTCCGTGTATTTGTGGGCCTTCCCTTTCGCTATCGAACAACGCCGCCCCATAAAGGCGGCGTTCTTCCCACATCTCATCGAGAAGCGGCAACTTTCTCATGACCCCATGTGTCCATAGAATCCGTGTCCATAATTGTGCAGTTTGCCTGATTCCCTATAATCCTGTCAGGGTTATGGAGATATCACACCCAGGAGATGCAGTTGCTATTTTGATATTTCCAGAAATTTGCACCAGAAATAACGGAAAGTTCCTTATTGATAATATGATATCGGAATCGTAGTATTCACTAAAAGGGGGCTATTCCACCGAAGCTGGGACAGCTGAGATTAGACCCTTACAACCTGGCCTGGGTAATGCCAGCGGAGGGAAATGAGAAAACAAATAATAGAATCCTCTTCGGTTTGAAGGGGATTTCTTGTTACCAAGAAAATGATATCACTTGAATATCCGCAGGATGCCGTGCGTAGGCCAACAGGAGCTGACTGAATTTAAGATTCAAGTTGATATGGGGAATGTTGGTTTGGTTCGAATCGTAACAGAACCGCCTTTGTTTCTCACGAAGAGTACATGAAATGTTCATGGTAGTATCAATTTCAAACTCATATGAAGGCGTTTGGGTTTGATATGGGGAATATCGGGTTAAGGTAACGACAACACACTGTGCTGTCACTGCGGGAAATGGCCTATGTGCGGGAAAGCCGCAGCTTAGGGACACCCTCATAAAAACAACAAGAGGATAAAATGCTTAATAAGACACCACTACTAACCCTGACGATTTGTGCAATGGCTATCCTGGCAATCGACCAGCCGGCACACGCACAGATTAGTGAATTCAAACTCACCGCCAGCGACGCCGAGGCGTATGACTATTTCGGATATTCAGTTTCCATCAGTGGCGACTACGCCATCGTTGGGGCTCGGAATGACGATGATGCCGGAAGTCAATCAGGCTCGGCTTATATATTTGTTCGTGATGGCCAGAGTTGGACGGAGCAGGCAAAACTCACCGCCAGCGACGCCGTGGCGGCTGAGTGGTTCGGAAATTCAGTTTCCATCAGTGGCGACTACGCCATCGTTGGGGCTCCTATTGACGGACTTGATTCAGGCTCGGCTTATATATTTGTTCGTGATGGGCAGAGTTGGACAGAGCAGGCAAAACTCACCGCCAGCGACGCGCGGCGGGGTGACCATTTCGGAAATTCAGTTTCCATCAGTGGTGACTACGCTATCGCCGGGGCTTGGTGGGACGATGATGCCGGAAGTCATTCAGGCTCGGCTTATATATTTGTTCGTGATGGCCAGAGTTGGACGGAGCAGGCAAAACTCACCGCCAGCGACGCCGCGGAGGGTGACCGGTTCGGAGTTTCAGTTTCCATCAGCGGCGACTACGCCATCGTTGGGGCTTATATTGACGGAGGTGATTCAGGCTCGGCTTATGTATTTGTTCGTGATGGCCAGAGTTGGACAGAGCAGGCAAAACTCACCGCCGGCGACGCCGCGGAGGGTGACCAGTTCGGAATTTCAGTTTCCATCAGTGGTGACTACGCCATTGCCGGGGCTTGGTGGGACGATGATGCCGGAATGACTTCAGGCTCGGCTTATATATTTGTTCGTGATGGGCAGAGTTGGACAGAGCAGGCAAAACTCACCGCCAGCGACGCCTCGGGGGCTGAGTGGTTCGGAAATTCAGTTTCCATCAGTGGCGACTGCGCCTTCGTTGGGGCTTTTTTTGACGGAGGTGCTTCAGGCTCGGCTTATCTCTTCAAACGCACCCCCCAAGCCATCGCCTACGTGGTGAACCAATCTTCAAGCAATGTCTCTGTGACAGACATTGCCACTAACACCGTCTTCGCCACAGTAGGCGTGGGCCCGTCCCCGAGAAGCGTCGCCATGACTCCTGATGGGGCTTTCGCGTACGTGACGAATTATGGCTCCAACACCGTGTCGGTGATCGCCACTGCCAGTAACACTGTCGTTGCCACAGTATCCGGCGTGGGTACCGGGCCGATAGGCGTCGCCATAACCCCGGATGGGGCTTTTGCCTATGTGACGAATTATGACTCCAACACCGTGTCGGTGATCGCCACTGCCAGTAACACTGTCGTTGCCACAGTATCCGGCGTGGGCGGCTTCCCGCAGGGCGTCGCCATAATCCCTGACGGGTCTTTTGCCTACGTGGCGAATTTTGCCTCCAACACCGTCTCGGTGATCGCCACTGCCAGTAACACTGTCGTTGCCACAGTATCCGGCGTGGGCCCGTCCCCGACAGGCGTCGCCATAACTCCTGATGGGGCTTTTGCCTACGTGGCGAATTTTGCCTCCAACACTGTCTCGGTGATCGCCACTGCCAGTAACACTGTCGTTGCCACAGTATCCGGCGTGGGTGCCCGGCCGATAGGCGTCGCCATCACACTCGCCCCTATCCCGATTAATAATCCGCCAGAGCTAACGCTGATTGGCGACAAGAATGTGGATGAAGGCGAACTGTTACAGTTTACAGTGACTGCCACCGATGTGGATGGGGATCCCCTTTCCTTCTCTGTCAGCGGGCTCCCATCAGGGGCTACGTTTGATGGTTTCACCGGCGACTTTAGTTACACACCGGCGTTTGACGTGTCCACAAGTGCAGCCGACAGCTTCTTCGATATTTTCTTCGAGGTGAGTGATGGACAGGGCGGTACAGACAGCGAGACAGTGAAAATCACCGTAATCGATGTCGCGGGTGGTACTCCAGAGGGAAACGGCGGCGTCGAACCTATAGACGAAACCACGGGGGGGACTCCCGTTACCCTGACCTTCAACAATGTAACACAAGCGGGCATAACCACCCTGACCACCAGTGCTGTAGCTCCTGAACCTCCGTCTGGATTCAAGCTGGGCACGCCAGCGACCTACTATATGCTAACGACCACGGCAGTTTTCTCATCGGTGACCGTGTGCATTGACTATACCGGAGTCACCTTCACTGGTAAGGAAGAGAACTTAAAGCTATTCCATTATGATAATACTATTAATGATTGGCTAAAAGTTACAGCCTCCGTGGACACGTCCGCGAACGTAATCTGTTCCACGAGCCTTAGCTCTCTCTCTCCATTTGCTATCTTCGAGCCAGAAGCCGTGGAAGTGGCCATAGACATTAAGCCCGGCAGCGACCCGAATTCCATTAATTGCAAGAAGGATCATGGGAGGATTCCCGTAGCGATTCTGTCCACAGAGGATTTTGATGCCACGACGGTCGATCACGCAGCTTTACGTTTCGGCAAGAACGGCACAGAGGCTATTGAAATGCATTCAGACAAGAAAACGGGTGAGCCCAAGCGTCACGAGGAGGATGTAGATGGTGATGGCGACACGGATCTTATCTTCCACTTCCGATTTGGGGATACGGGCATTGAATGCGAGGATACTGAGGCAACCCTCACGGGCGAAACATTTGACGGGAAACCCATAATCGGAAAGGACGCCATTCGCACAGTTGCGCGCAGTTGGAGGATAGAGAGGAAAGATTGAGGCAGCAGGACAAGAGGACGTACTGATAGCTTTTGCACTTCACGGAAACTACCCCAACCCGTTCAACCCTGTGACAGCACTGCGGTATGATCTCCCTGAAAGAGGGGAGGCAGGTCAGAACTCTCGTTCAAGGTATGGAGGGGCCAGGATTCAAGTCTGTCACCTTGAATGGAACCAACGACCTGAGTCAACAGGTGAGCGCCGGCGTTCACATCTACCGCATCCAGGCTGGTGATTTCACCCAAACCCGCAAGATGGTGTTACTGAGATAAAATCAGCCCTTATTCCAGGCCGAGCCGGCGAGAGGGTATAGCCCAATTTCGTTTCGTCATCCAGAAACGCCGCCTTATAAAGGCAGCGCTCTCCCCACGTCTTTCCGAGAAGAGGCAACTTCCTCAAGACGCCGCGTGTCCATAGAATCCGTGTCCATATTCTGACCATATTTGACCTTATGTGATAACATTTGGCAGCGTGGACAAGAATAAGATCTATATCATTAAAGAAGAAAGAATCCGTCGAGAAAACCAATTACTCTCGGGGATTTGTCTACCGAGATGCGGGGGGTATTGCAGAAGGGGAATTGCGAGATTTGACCAGATCTGACTACATCAGCATCATATTGAGGATACCGATTGCGCGGATACTGAACGGACCTGAAAGTTCCCATCCCATCGATGAGAACCTACTTTGTTCAGGCGTGCTTAGCCGGAGGTTTAAGACTCAATGGGTTGTTTTGTAAGTCAATATCGAGTATTTGGAGGGCGGGCCACCGAATGAAAAAACTCGCATTATCCCTGGTCCAGTTTTTGGGGAGCAGGTCAACTTGGCCCACCTCATTTGTTGGACAGGGAATATCATATATCAGATTTCCGAGACCGGAGTCAGTTTTCTGACGCTCTCTTCCCTCTCCTCTCCTGTAACGCTCGTCTGAAAACACACCTCCGCCTCTTGTGGCACGTCTTTGGCTCATATATAGCTGACATCCGGAACCTGTGTAGCGTTCCTGAGAAAATACGGGGAGGTCCCATCATGCCTGGCACGTTACGTCTTATGAGCGTCCTATTTGGCTGTGCTTTCGTTTTTCAGTGCAGCGCCCCCACCGAACCCGAGGGCCCGCCGCGGGAGCTCACTGCCCTTGAGAGGAGTCTTGTAAAGTCCGACAACAAATTCGGCTTCAAGCTCTTTCAAGAAATTGTTGAGGACAGGGGCGACTCGAATATTTTCATCTCCCCCCTGAGTGTCTCCATGGCTCTGGGGATGACCCTCAACGGTGCCAACGGCGAAACGCAAAAAGACATGGAAGAGACCCTCGAACTGGCTGGACTGACGACAGAAGAGATCAATGAATCCTACGAAAGCCTCATTAACCTCCTCACGAACCTCGACTCCGAAGTCGTGTTCAAAATCGCCAACTCTATCTGGTACCGCCAAGGGATGACCTTTGAACAGGAGTTTATCGATCTCAACAAGACCTACTTCAACGCTCTCGTTAGAGCTTTGAATTTCAGCAGTCCGGATGCAGTCGAGACCATCAACCAGTGGGTGGAGGAGAATACGAACGGAAAGATAGACGAGATCATAAAGGAGATTGATCCCGATATAGTGATGTTTCTGATCAATGCCATCTACTTCAAAGGGACTTGGACCTATGAATTTGATAAAGAGAAGACGCAGGACGATTGGTTCAATTTACCCGATGGCTCCCAGACCTCGTGTAAGATGATGATTCAAACGGGACTTTTTGACTATGCTGAGAATGAGAACTTTCAGGCCATTGATTTGCCTTATGGAGAAGAAGAATTCAGGATGACCATTTTCCTTCCGAAACCGGCGAAAACCGTCGATTCCGTGATTGAAGAATTGAATGAGGAGAATTGGGATAATTGGCTAGAGAGCTTCTCTAGAGATTCTGTCACGCTTCAACTTCCCAAGTTTACTGTGCAATATGAAATCAAGCTAAATGACGTATTGAGTGCATTAGGAATGGGAATCGCTTTCCACCCTGGCGCGGATTTCACCAGGATGTATAAACCAGGTGGATTATCGATCGATTATGTCAAGCATAAGACCTATGTTGAGGTCGACGAAGAAGGCACGGAGGCTGCCGCTGTTACGGTGGTTGCGATAATACAATCGGCGGGCGGATCTGATATAAGATTCATGCGGGTGGATAGACCCTTTTTCTTTGTGATTCGTGAGAATCATTCGGGCACAATCCTGTTCATCGGCAAGATTGTGGAGCCGACACTATGATGCACCACCAAGAAGACGCTAACGCTTCTGTAGGGTACGCAATAACTTTAATTTCTAACGGTTTTCTCTTGACGAGTTAGGTATTATCCTCTGCAATTAGGTTGCGATTTGGCCCAGGATGGACGGAAACTTGCGCACATCTGGGTTGGTAGAAACACAGCACGTCGGCGGGGAAGCTTGGGGTCATTTTTGGAGTTTCTGCCGATGTGTGGTAATTTGTATCTGTGAAGTGTATTGAGTGTATCATATGTTTTTACTCTATTCTTTCTCTTTTTGTAATTACCTCAACGGCCACAGCCACCAGCATCAAAGTTCCTCAAGACCAGCCGACGATTCAGGCGGGGATTGACGCTTCCACTGATGGCGACACCGTCCTGGTAGACACTGGCAGGTACGTTGAAAACATCAACTTCAACGGGAAGAACATTGTTGTTGGGAGTCTGTATTTGACCTTGGGTGATCCATCACTCATCTCCCAAACCATTGTGGATGGCGACACAAGTGGAAGCGTGGTGAAGTTCGAGAATAGCGAGAAGTCGAGCGCGATTTTGTGCGGGTTTACGATCTATAACGGAATGGGAACATGGCAGTCAGATCCCATGGCGGGCGGCGGAATGGGCCTATATGGTGGCGGTATTTTCGTAAAAGGTGCCTCTCCAACCATTGCCTACAACGAGATCATCTTTAACAGCACACGGATCTCCTGCTCAGGTCGGGGAGGCGGGATTGCAGTAAAAGATAGCTCATGTCCTCGAATCATTGGCAACACAATCAGGTCTAATAACATCATCGGTTTATGTGGTTGGGACGACTATTTCGGGGGAGGTGTCTGGATTGACTCGACGTCTGTGCCGATCATCGGGGGGAGTCAGAATACAGGGAACAGTATCTACGG
>JAZGBI010000002.1 GCA_036476315.1 Candidatus Neomarinimicrobiota bacterium
TAGGCGGGTCCAATAACCTCGCCCGGGGTGAATCCGCCGAGAGCCGAAAGAGTGTAAGTACCGTGATTGTGCTGACCTACCGAATCGTCGTGAGACGTTTCGTTCTGCGTGATGCTGTCCTGATCAATGAAATCCCACTGGGCAAGAACACTGTCTGCCCGGATGGATTCATGGTCCAGAAAGTATCCCGTGTCCAGCATGAGCACAATAACCCCCTGTCCCCGGTAACCGGCTTCATGGGCCAGGTGACAATTCATCTGCCGGATCTGACCGCCGCTGAGACCGTAGTCGAGGCTGTCTTTTGTTGCGCTCCGGACTTTCTGTCGAACCGGAAACTGCTCGACGAGCTCGACTTTTTTTCTGTAAAGAAGAACAGGATCGATCCTGCTCACGAAAGATAACCTCGAAATGGCCGTGAGTTCATCTGCCGTGGCAGAGACAGAGATGGCGTTTAACCACCTGCTCTTGTTACGAAGAACAGCTCCCGAAGAGACCACCTGGGAGATGTAAGGCTGAAATACGGGAAAATCCCTCACCGTAACTATACTGCCCTGGATCGCCTTCGAACGGCGCTCCCGGGACCGTTGGGTGAGCCTTCTTTCGGCTCTGGAAACAGCTTCCGGAAACTCATCTTTTTTCAGTCCTTTGTCTTTGAAAAAGACCCAGGCATGAATGAAACCGCTATCGCGAAGACCAAGAGACACGACGGAGGGGTGAAGAACAGGATCACTCTTCTGAGGCGTCCCGTGAGCACCTCCCAGGGACAGGAGAAGGGAGAAACCGGCAAGGAAGCCGATGAGGAAAAGGCGCACTTTAGTTGGCGTTGCCCAAGATTGTGTCCACAAGCAGGACAATATCAAAGATGTCCACTGACCTGTCACTGTTCACGTCCGCCAGTTGTCGCTCCAGTGCCGACGATAGATCTGGCTCAAGAATCATGTCCACGGCGGCCGAAACGTCCGCGACATCGATGACGCAGTCTCTCGTCACATCTCCTCCGGCAATCTCAAAGGCGGGATAGCTAACCACTTCGAGATCGTCCAGGTAGAAACCGTCTCCTTGTACATATTGGTCACTTCTCAGAACAAATCCGACGAATACTTCGGGTTCTCCGTCGAAATGGGAAAGATCCACCGTCTCAGGAACCCATTCAAGTTGCGTTCCATCGTAGCCCGGTTCGCCTCTCGGCTGAACACCGCTGCCGCTGCCGCCTACCATGTGTTCCCCCCAGAGAGGTATCCAATCGAGTCCATCCGTTGATGCCCGTACCTGAACAAAATCCCACACTGCCTCGATATCCCATTTCGCCCAGAATCTCAGGACCGAATGAGAAGCGCCGGTGAGATCCAGGGGCTCAGCCAGCGTGAGATCATTCCTGGCATTCCGCCCGTAGTCTCTCCCAGGACTGTCGGTGAGGGAATAGACTCCCTCATGAGAGTCAGAAGAGAGACCCCATCTGGCTGTTTCCCAGTTTTCCATTCCGGATTCGGCATCATCGACGGCCAGTAACGAGGGTGACCCAACAAGAACTGAAATAGTGTCAACGTACGATTCATATTCCCCGTCCTCCATGGTGACGAGCAGACCTGCAGGACAGCCCGCAACCGCAGAGGGATCCACGGTCCCTGTAAGACTTACGGGAAAGTCAATACTCTCCCACTTATCGAGTACGCCCAGATCGGCGCTCACAGGATCGAAATCGATGGTCGCAGACAGGGGAGAGAACGCTGCGTTGACATTACCGAAAGAAGATCTCAATCCGGCATTCATCAGGCTGACGGAGAAGGTGACGGGATCGCCAGGATCAACCTGTTCAGGGCTGATCTGCACGTGTTCAATCTTCAGGAGGGTACCGGCAATGCGGGCGAAATAGAGATTAGGCCACACGTTTTCCTCGCAAAGAGGAACGATTCTGTCTGTGGATGGCCAGAAAAAGTCATCGGATGTTCCCACTTCGGGCGTATAGGCAATAAGTCCCAGACCACCGTAGGAAAAGTCAACGGCATCCCCGTTGACCGGATATGCCAGAGTCTCAAGGCCCGTCCCCACACGATAATGATTGAATTTGGTCATCTCTGCCCCATAGGCCCGAAGCATGGTCAGGTCCGGTTCAGGAGGATACTCACCAGTGCCGTAAGAATGGAGGAGAAGATTGGAATAAGCGTGGTAATGGAGAACGTTTTTGAAATCCTTGCTCTCCATGAATTCCCGGATAACGGCCGTCTCGGGTTCAGAAAATGCACTATCGCCCCTGAAGACGTTAGAGCAGGGATCGGGGCTGGAGCCCAGGTTGTTCAGACCCCAATCGTAGCTGTAATTTCGATTCAGATCCACACCGCGACTGGTCTCTTCTGCACAGTTCGTTTCCCGCCGGTTCTTGCGATGCATGCCCCCTCCTTGAGGAGCTATTCTTTCATTGTAGACATACCCGTCCGGATTGAGGACGGGAACAAACCAGAGCTCTCGGTTTTCCAGCACAAAGGTAGCCAGATCATCCCTTCCATAGTTTTCGCACAGATGGTACATGAAATAGATGAGGTTCATCATACCCAGCGGCTCACGGGCGCGCGTGACACCCGTGTACAGAGCCAGAGGCTCCAAATCACCCCCGACGTTTTCGTTCTCAGTCACGTTATCGGACAGTTTCACGGCCCAGATGTCACGACCCTCCAGGGACAATCCAATACTTGTTTTTTCCGACACGAGGGTGGGATACATCACGTGGAGTGAATCGAGTTCCGCGGTCATTTCATCGTAGGTATAGTTTCCGCCCATGGACCCCAGCTCAAATCCGCCATGGAACTTTTGGGTTGGCTGGAAGCGCTTTTTGTAGAACCTGGTAAGGTTTTCCTCAAGGATTTCGAGCCGCATCCCCAGTTCCCGCAATTTCGCGACCTGTGTGCGGGTGGCAACAACATCGACAAACACACCCTTTTTCACTCGAACATGGTCCAGCGGTATGCCCGCCTCATGTATTAGTTGAAGATCCGACATATCCGAATAGTAGACCCTTACCTGCTGATAAATCTCCTGTCCGGATGCACCGGTCATGGCGAAGCAAATAAAGACAGCCAGAATGGAGGCAGTCACTTTCATGGGTATAATCAAATTACTGCACGGCTTTGAGATTTCAAATGAGGGAAGAAGTAAATGTATGCAGATGAGATCTTGTGGCAATTGGCCAATCTGGTAAGTGCCAGAGGAACTTGGTTTCCTTGCACACCCCCACATTCTCGTGGCGGAATTGTCTCGACCGTGACTTTGTTTCGCGCTTTTTCCCGATTGAATCGGGACGTTGGAAAATCTCAAGATCCTGTGGAGAAGCTCGGCCGGAAAACAATTTGAGCGAGGCTGCCTGCGCCCGTGGGAATCAACGGCACAACTATTTTTGGGCCGTTTTTCGCGTTGCATTACCTGCGTCCCCGCCTGCCACCCGATCACTGCCTGGTGGGAGAAGGGCTGACAGGTATTCAAGAAATGAACAAGAAAAGGTGATGAGAAAACCAGCTGGAATAAGAGCCCTATTTCCTACATGCTTTCGAGGTGCTGGACGAGTCTTGTCTCATGAATAGAGCATCAGGTATACGACAATGCCTGACAGGGATACATACAACCAGAGAGGCAGAGTAATCCTGGCGATGGATCGATGTTTTGCCACTTGCAGCGTCCACCCTCTGTAGAGCGTAACGAGGGCGAGGGGCAGGATGACCGCGGCCAGAATGATGTGAGTCACCAGTACAGAGTAGTAAAGGAGAGGCCACTGTCCGCCATACGACGTCGGCCCACTTCTGAACCAGTGATAGACCATATACGAAGCCAGAAACAGTGCCGAAGTTCCGAAGGCAGCCTGCATGAAATTCCGGTGATGGCGAACCTTCTTCCGCTTGATGAAAACGTAGGCTATGAGAAGCAGGCTGCTAGTGATTCCATTCAGCGCAGCGTTTACGTGGGGGAGGTAGGATACGCCTGGATGACCGTCAGGTCCCCCAGGGCGAGCACCGAGAATCAAAAACGCTACCACGGCCAGGATCACTCCCGAAACAATAAAGATGATCCTGACCCAGAAGCGATCCCTCACTGACCAGACTCAGGGGTAGGTCTCCAAGGCCTTTATGTATTGAGCCCTTTCAAATTCCTCCGGTTCGGGGAAGAACGTAAGGACTACGGAACACACCGGCCGATGCCCCTGCCGATGCCCCTGCATCTTCCATTCGTTTGATATTGTCCAGATCCTCGTCTCAAGATCCAAGACACTATTCCTCCCTCTCAACTTTTTCATCTGTGGACCCAAGGCTCCCATCTCCCCCGGGCGATCTATCATAGTCCCGCGAAGCAAGGAACTCGTAGGACTGCCAGCGTTTCTCCACGTCTTGCTGAGCTTGTATCAGGAGGCGTTTTGCCGCGTCCGGATCGCTCCTGGTTAGCATGCGAAACCGGTTTTCCATGTAAAGATATTCCTCCACAGGAATTCTCGGTGACCGGGAGTCAAGAATCAGGGGATTCTCACCCTCCCTGGCTCTGTCGGGGTTGTAGCGGTAGAGGAGCCACTGACCGGAATCGACCGCCGCCTTGTGGTTGCTCATAGCGGTAATCATGTTAATTCCGTGGGCTATGCAATGTGAGTAGGCGATTATCAAGGATGGTCCTTCATAGGCTTCAGCCTCCAGGAATGCCCGGAGCGTATGTTCATCGCGGGCACCCATGGCGACACTTGCCACGTATACGTTCCCATACGTCGCAGCGATCTCCCCAAGATCTTTCTTTGGCATAGGCTTACCCCCTGCTGCGAATTTCGCCACTGCGGCGCGGGGCGTCGCCTTGGACATCTGTCCACCTGTGTTGGAATACACTTCCGTGTCCAAAACGAGTATGTTGACATCGCGGCCCAGGGAAAGAACATGGTCGAGCCCGCCAAAACCGATATCGTACGCCCAACCATCTCCGCCCATTATCCAGACACTCTTTTTCACCAGCATATCGGCGATGGACAGCAACCGCTTCGCTTCCGCCGTCTTCATCTTTTCGAGTTTGCTCTTGAGAGTTTTCACTCTCTCTCGCTGCTCATGGATATCTGCCTCACTCTTCTGTTCCGAAGTCAGAATGGCATCCGCAAGACTTGCTCCCAGATCGCCGGTCATTTTCCTGAGCAGCTCTTCCGCCATCTCCTTCTGCTTGTCGATGGAAATGCGAAACCCGAGGCCAAACTCGGCGTTATCCTCAAAAAGTGAATTGGACCAGGCCGGACCGCGACCGTCCGGATTCTTTGCCCACGGTGTGGTGGGAAGATTTCCACCATATATGGAAGAACAACCGGTTGCATTCGCCACAATCATTCTGTCTCCGAACAGCTGCGCTGCCAACTTGATATAGGGAGTTTCTCCGCACCCCTCGCATGCCCCCGAAAACTCAAACAGCGGCTGCTGAACCTGCTGCTGACGGACAGACGTGACCTTGATCTGCCTGCGATCCAACTCCGGAATGTCAAGGAAGAAATCCCAGTTCTCTCTTTCCTGTTCACGAAGAGGCGTTTGAGGCCTCATGTTGATCGCCTTGAGTTCTGTCTCTGCCTTGTTCCTCGCGGGACAGACATCCACGCAGATGGCGCATCCTGTGCAATCCTCGGGAGCCACCTGGATCGTATACTTGAGTCCCTTCCACACCCTGTCACGGGCATCCGTGGACTTGAACGCTTCAGGGGCACCTTTCATGTGCTCAGGGCCGTATACCTTAATGCGGATAACACTATGTGGACAGACCATGGCGCATTTGCCGCACTGAATACAGATATCAGTATCCCAGACCGGTATTTCCAGCGCAAGATTCCGCTTTTCCCACTTCGCTGTTCCCGTGGGAAACGTTCCGTCCACCGGAAATGCGCTCACGGGCAAATCGTCACCACGGCCCGCGATGATTTCTCCAAGCACATTCCGAACAAACCCGGGAGCCTCCTTCGATACAGAGGGAGAAACCTCAATAGAACTCTCTGCCTTTTCAGGAACGCTAACCAGGAACAGGGTCGAGAGTGCCTTGTCGACGGCGTTCAGATTCATCTGGACGATCTCTTCACCTTTCTTCCCGTAAGTGGTTGCGATTGAATCGCGGATTGATTGAATGGCCTTCTCTTTTGGAAGGATGCCGGAGATAGCAAAAAAACAGGTCTGCATCACCGTGTTGATAAGGCGGCCCAGTCCACATTCACCGGCAACCTTATTGGCATCGATGACATAGAACTTGAGGTCCTTCTCGATGATTTGTTTCTGAACCGACCCCGGGAGATGGTCCCATACTTCGCCAGGTGTGTACGGAGAATTGAGTAGAAAAATCCCGCCCGGGACACTGTGTTTCAGAATGTCATACTTTTCCAGAAACACCCACTGGTGACACCCCACAAAACTCGCCCTGCGTATCAGGTAGGAGGATCGAATGGGCTCCGGTCCGAATCTCAGGTGGGAAACAGTTACCGCTCCGGCCTTTTTTGAATCGTAGACGAAGTAGCCCTGCACACACTTATCCGTCTGTTCTCCGATAATCTTGATGGAATTGCGGTTTGCTCCCACGGTGCCGTCCGATCCGAGACCGTAGAAAAGGGCGGTCATGACTTCTGAAGATTCAGACGAGAAATCCGGATCGTAGGGCAGACTCGTTCCGGAAACGTCGTCATTGATCCCAACGGTGAACGAACTTTTCAGCTCTCTCCCCCCAAGGTGGTCAAAGATTCCTTTGATCATTGCAGGCGTAAACTCCTTGGAAGAGAGTCCGTATCTTCCGCCGATGATTCGAGGCGATTTCCGTGCAATTCCTTCCTGCAGAGCAGCCATGCAATCGAGGTATAGGGGCTCACCGGCACTCCCCGGTTCCTTTGTTCGATCGAGAACCGCGACGGCGCGTGTCGTCATAGGGAGTGACTCGACGAACCGCCGCCCATCGAACGGTCGATACAGACGAACCTTTACCATACCCACTTTTTCTCCCCGCTCAGAGAGATAGTCGACCGTTTCATGAACGGCGTCGCCCCCCGATCCCATAAGAACGATCAACCGTTCCGCTTCGGGATGGCCGTGAAACTCGAATGGATGATACTGTCGACCCGACTGTTTGGCGAATTCGTCCATAATCTTCTCGACTACATCAGCGCACGCATCGTAGATGGGATTGACAGTCTCTCTTGCCTGAAAGAAAACGTCGGGATTCTGTGCAGTCCCCCGCAGGACGGGTTGATCCGGGGACAGGGCCCTGCGTCTATGCTCTGCCACCATGTTATCGTCAATCAGTTCACGCATGGCGTCATCGGAAATCATCTCCACCTTTGACACTTCATGCGATGACCGGAATCCGTCAAAAAAATGCAGAAAGGGAACTCTCGATTTCAATGCAGCGGCCTGGGCAATTAAAGAAAAATTCATAGCCTCCTGAACAGAAGCGGAAGATACCATGCCGAAACCTGTGGCCCGGGTTGCCATGACGTCGCTGTGATCCCCGAAAATGGAGAGCGCGTGAGTAGCGACCGAGCGGGAGGCCACATGAAAAACGGTGGGGGTGAGTTCACCGGCTATCTTATACATGTTAGGGATCATCAACAGAAGTCCCTGCGAGGCCGTGAATGTGGTAGACAGAGCCCCCGTTTGCAGCGCTCCATGGATGGCACCCGCGGCTCCACCTTCGCTCTGCATCTCCACCACCAACGGAACAGTACCCCACAGATTCGGAATTTCCGATGACGACCAGGCATCTGCCCACTCCCCCATCGGCGAGGAGGGGGTGATGGGATAGATGGAGATAACTTCGTTCGTCCGATACGCAACGTATGCAACCGCCTCGTTCGCGTCAATGGTCTCAAAAACAGGTGGATTCATTTTTCGCATCCTCCGGTTACGTCATAAACCTATACATGAAGACAATTGTGCAGACAGAATTGAGAACATGGTCAGCCAAAAATTACGGCAGGCTGGAGAGGACAACAAAGGAGAAACGACAGATTTGTCCTCTTCTATAAGGGTACCTAAGTCCTAGCCAAACAGTGTTCTATCCATGAACAGAATGGCAAGGAGGGCGGGGAGATAAAGAACGGAAGCCAGGAGGAGTCTTTTCACGGTGCTGTTTTTCCTGCGGAGAGCCGCATCGACTCCCACCAGGAGAAAAGCGATCCCCAGAATGGCCGCACCGTAGAAATAGGTTTTCCCGGCCGGGCCGGCCAGGGATAACATGAGACTCCAGAGAGTCAGGGCGGCACAACACGCGACGACGTACAGGAATGTCACCGTACCCCTTTCATCAACGACAGGCAGCATCTTGAATCCAGCCCGTCGGTAGTCCTTTCGATATATCCGAGCGATGGAGAAAAAATGAGGGATCTGCCACAGAAGAAGTATTCCGAAGAGGATCCATGCCGCCGGGCTGACCTGTTCCCCCACGGCAAGCCATCCCCCTATGGGAGGAAGGGCGCCGGGAATTGCACCAATCAAGGTATTCCATACCGTTTTTCTCTTTAGGGGTGTGTAGACGAACAGATACAGAAGCAGCGTCGCGAAGGCCAGACCCGCAGTTGCCAGATTTACGAAAACTGCCAGATGTACCGTTCCCACCAATGAAATGATGACACCGAACAGTAAGGCAGTTGCGGGAGTCACGTTCCCTGAAGGGATAGGCCTGGATCGAGTGCGATGCATCAGGGAATCATATTTCCATTCCAGGAATTCATTGAGTACGCCCACTCCTCCCGATGCCAGGGCCGACCCGAACAACAGATGCAGTAACAGCCATCGATTCTCCAGGACCGATTGACCGCTTTCCCCAGCGGCCAGATAGAAGCCGAGAAATGTGGCCACGAGGACGAGGCCCGTAATTCTGGGCTTGGTTAATTCCCATAGGCTTGATATGCGGGAGAGGACTCCGCGCACCCGAAGGGGTTGAGAGCCGTGCACCAGGCGGTAGCTCTTCAGACTCATAAGAACGGAGGTGCCCAGCATCAGCGCTCCCACCCAAACATGAAAGGTGGTCACCAGAGGCGATTTTGCCGTCCAGATGACGAATCCCGCAAGGAGAAGCTGGACTATCAAGAGGCTGTCAAAACAGAGTGTGAGAAGCAAAACGTTTCTGTTCGTCCGCTCATGACGAAAAACCAGGAAAGAGGTTCCCGCGATCCCGGACATAACCATCACCGCGCCGACGCGGTGGACAAAATGGAGAACAACCTGGTACAGGGTGACGGGATCGAGACCGAGCTCAAACCGCGCGGCATTGACGGAGTTCAGGAAATCTCCGTTGAATGGTGGAATGACCCTGCCGCCAGCCAGGGGAAAATCGAGGATTGCGAGTCCTGAACCAGTATGACGCATGACGGCACCAAGAATCAACTGAACGAAAATGAGTGTGGCGGAGATCGCCGACCACCTGAGGAGCCTTTTTCTGTAAGGAGTGTCCGAGGATTCGGTCCCGGTTTGCCATTCCCGGGACATGAAATATGCGATGGCGATGGTGAGGCAAAAAAACGTCTGCGCCAGCACTCCGTGGGCGACGGATACGGCAGTGGGAAGCAAGAAAAGTACCGTAACGCCTCCCAGGATTCCCTGGGCGATCACCGTTAGAAGGGCGACGACCCCCAGCTTTTTCACCCATGGTCTCGGTTCAGACCTCCACAACCAGACGGCGAGAATGAGGATAAGCAGCCCCACGATCGAAGCGATGAGCCGGTGGGCATGTTCGTAGAGGATGCCCCCGACCATTTTGGACGGAGGAAATGTGAACATGAAGTGACCATACGTGTTTGGCCAGTCTGGTACCGCCAGGCCGGATCCCGTGCTGGTGACGAGACCTCCCGCGAATAGTAGAATCAGAGTCGAGAAACTTGCGAACTTGGAGAACCCTCGAAGCGTGAGACGGTGGGGCCCAGTTACCACTCTTCCCATTCTTCCCCCTCCTCTTCCCCCAACTCTTCCTTTTCTTTCAGGGCGAATCCCGCCTGTGATTTCCCCTCAATCGCCAGACTCTCGGCCTCCCCGGCGTTTCCGGCCTTGAGAGCCTCGATAGCTTTGGCCAGTGTCGCCTCAGCTTCGAAAGAGAGGTCATAGTCATCAATCTCTTTAACCAGCCCCAGGGCTGCCATATAGGCTTCATAACCGCCGGGAGTATGAACGTGGACGAATCCTTTCATTTCATAGTGACTGTTACCGCACAGTTGAGCACATGCTACCTCCCAGGAGCCGGTTTGAGTAGGCGTAAACCAGACCGGCGTTCGCATTCCGGGGATGGCATCCTGCTTTACGCGCATAACGGGAATAGAGAGGCTGTGGATGACGTCCCTGGTGGAAAGATAAATCAGGCAGGGCTTGTTGACAGGAAGATGGAGATGGCCTTGAGTCGGAATAATGTCGTCATTGGCAGCGTCATCACTCCAGTCCAGTCCGATAAAATTCAATGCCTGATCGTCGATAAGATCGGGAGCCGTGCGGCCGAAGACATTATCCGGGCCGGGATAACGAATGTTCCACCTGAACTGCTGCGCCACCACCCGCACCACCTCGGCCTCACTTTCGTCGGGGATCCCTTCAACTCTGCTCGCCCAGACAGGGAAGGAAAGAGCAATCAGCAGCAGAGCCTCAAAAAGGACCACCCCAACTTCAACATAAGTGGAAAGATGACCCTTCACTCCAGCATAGTTTGCCTCGGGGTTCCTTGAGCGGCGGAATCGAAAGAGTGTGAAAATGAAAAAGGTCCCCCACCCCACAAAGAGAGCGAACATAAGAACATGTACCCATCCAATGACAATGTCAACACCCTCTGCCTGAAGGGAATACGCCTCCGGGAGTCCCAACTTCTTCAGGAATTCAATCACGATGATTTTATCTTTCCACCTGAAACAGGAGGCCCGCTCTGTTTTCTGGAGGTGTGCCGGGTCCTGCCTGCGAGATAGACGAAGAATGCTCCGAATCCTCCAAGAACAACGCCTGTCACGCTCAACAGGGTTATGATGGCAAGGTTGATTCCCTTTGAAATGGGATCACCCGGATCGCCAAAGCAGACAGCGCAGGCAAGGGTTACGTGAGGGATCAATAGACACGTCACTCCCACCAGCAAAGAAAAAGCCCGCAGAGGCCTCGTCTGTCTCATCTCGATTTCACAACTTCAAGAGTTTCTGAAAAACTTTTATTCCATAGACAACGAGAATGGCACCTGACAGAAGGGACACTATCCCCAACCACAAATATTCCACACCGCTTGTCTGCTGCAAATAGGCGTGCAGACCCCATATTCCGAATCCAAAGGAAAACAGGATTGAGACCGTGATGAAAAAAATGTGGAAGACCTTAAGGGACATCTTTTGCCCCCACGTTGGTCAGTGAATCCGAAAGAGGGAGGAATATCAATGCGAAGAAAAACACTACCGTTAACATGAGAATCAGGATGATTAGTCGCCTCTCAGACGCCAAATGCATGAAGAAGCTGGCAACCAGCGACCCTTTCAGAACCGCGATGGAAAGAGCCACACCAAGAGCAAGTCCAACGGCGAGCTCGAGAGACGCCACAGCCACCGTCAGAACGGTCAGCAAAGCCAGACCCCCAAAAACGGTAAAGTAGACCCGGGCATGTTTCCTTACTTCCTCACCATTTTCTGCCATCATGGTTTCTCCCTACAGCAGATACAGGGTGGGGAACAGGAATATCCACACCAGATCCACAAAATGCCAGTAAAGGCCCGCAATCTCAATCCGGTTTGTAAACCTGTCCGGTTCATTCTTCCACATTTTTTTCCCCCGGAACAAGAAGTATGCATTCACCAAAACTCCGCCCAAAACGTGAAGTCCGTGCAGTCCCGTCATGGTGTAGTAGAGAGCGAAATAGATGTTCGTGGACGGAATATGGGCATGATGAATCTTGGGTATATATTCCCAGAATATTTTCACTATCAGGAAGATCAGTGCCAGAAAAACTGTCGACGTCAGGTAAACGCGAAAATTTTCAAAGTTGTTCATCCTCAACGATGCCCATGCCATCACCATGGTCACGCTGGAAGCTATGAGCACCATGGTGTTAGCTGTCCCTATGAGCACGCTCACCTCTTCCGACTGAGCCGGCCACGAAGACGCACCGGTCCGAAGGAGGATGTAGGCCGAAAACATCGCCCCGAACAACATAAGTTCCGACGCAAGGAACAGCCAGATTCCCAACTTTGGATTGGTCAGTCCCGTATCGTCGCGCGCCTCTACCGTGTAGGGGATTTCCATGTTCCTTTACGATTCTCCCGGTTCATTTTGGGGGAAAAACTCCTTCACCGCTCCCCCGACGGGAACGTTGTATTCATAGGCAGACCGATAAACCTCAGGCACTTGAGTAAAATTGCCGTGTGCCACAGGAGGTGAAGGTGCCGCTGCCCATTCCAGGGTGGTCGCCTCCCAGGGATTGGATGACACTTCCTTCCCCTTCCTGATGCTCAATATCAGATTAACAATAAAGGGGATTTGGGAAAGAGAGAGAAGGATTGCTGAGACGGTCATGAATTTGTTCCAATGGAGGACGGGCTGTGCGTGCAGGTATGCAAGTCCGCCGTCGTAGAGCCTTCTCGACACGCCAGCCAGGCCCTGAACAAACATGGGCATGAATACCCCATTCATAAAGATGATTGAACTCCAGAAGTGGATCCTTCCCAGTCGTTCATTCATTTTTCTTCCAGTTACTTTGGGAAACCAATAGTAGATACCTGCGAAAAGTGCGAAGATGGTTCCTGGTGCCACGACGTAGTGGAAGTGCCCAATGACGTAGTAGGTATCGTGGAGATGGATGTCTGAGGATGCAAGTCCCAGCGGCAGTCCGGTGAGACCACCAATGCCAAACATGGGAAGAAAACCGAGGGCGAAGAGCATGGGCGTTGTGAACCTTATGGATCCACCCCACAGCGAAATGAAGAGGGCGGAAAGGATAATCACCGACGGAATTGAAATGATCATTGTAGTGGTCTGGAAAAACGCTGCCATGGTGGTCCCCATCCCCGTGAGGAACATATGGTGTGCCCAGACAATAAAGGACATGAAGCCGAGAAAGATGACTGAATAAACCATGGAACGGTAACCCCACAACGGTCTACGGGCGTTGTTTGCTATGATCTCCCCCACGATACCCAGGGCGGGTAGAATCAAAACATACACTTCAGGATGAGCCAGAAACCAGAAGAGATGCTGCCACAGAAGGGGACTGCCTCCTCCGCTCGCCTCCAGTACCTCGCCACCGACGTACAATCCGGAGGGCAAAAAGAAGCTTGTTCCGGCCAGCCTGTCCATGAGCTGGAGGAATGCTGCTGCCTCCAGCGGGGGAAAGGCTAGAAGCAGGAGAAACGCCGTCACGAACTGGGCCCAGACAAAGAACGGCAGCCGCATCCACGTGAGTCCTCGAGTTCGGAGCTGAATTACCGTGGTAATGAAATTAATGGAACCCAGGAGTGAGGAGGTGATGAGGAGTGCCATTCCCACCAGCCATACCGTCTCACCCGTATTGGCGATTACTGAGAGGGGGGGATAGGACGTCCAACCCGATGAGGCGGCACCTGTGGGCAAGAAAAAACTTGCAAGCATGGTCACGCCGCCAAGAAAATACGCCCAGTAGCTGGCCATGTTGATCCTGGGAAAAGCCATGTCGGGAGCGCCAATCTGGAGAGGGAGAACATAGTTACCAAATCCGCCCACAGCAAGAGGGACCACCCCCAGGAAAATCATAATGGTCCCGTGCATGGCACCAAAAGAGTTATATAGATCCGGTGTCAGAATTCCGCTTTCGGAGAGCAGTGACCCAACGACAGGCACCACTTCACCCGGGTATGCGAGCTGCCACCTCATGATGAGCATCAGGATAAAGCCAAAAAGGAGGAAAACCAGAGCTGTGACGGCATATTGCAGGCCGATGACCTTGTGGTCTACTGAAAAGATGTATCGTCGCCAGAATTTCTGTCGTTGATTCGCTTGATCAGTCACGTCACTCTCACCCGATAAAATGACCTATTCTCTGGGGACTCCTGCTGGATTCAGCGCCTCAGATACGGAAATATCTTGAAAGGTTACACTGGCCAGAAGCGATTCGATCTCCCCCTGGAGATAAGCCATCTTCGAAACGATAGAATGACACACAGGTAGACGACCACAATCGTCGTAGTCCTCAGCAAGACATTCTACCATCTTCGATCTTCCATCAATCGCTTCGATAACATCAAGAAAGGTAGTCTCCGATGCGGGCCTCCTCAGTGAATAGCCCCCTCTTGCCCCCCTGGTTGAGCTCAAGATGTTCGCCCGGACAAGCTTCTGCAGAATCTGCGATAGAAACTCCCGCGGGAGGCTGAGTGATTCCACCAACTCGGACTTGCTCCTTATGTCGACACCTGAACTTTTCGCACTGGTCGCGAGATATCCCACGGCAAGGATGGCGTAATCTGCTGCCTTACTAATCCCCATGGTCGTTGAGGTCCTGAGACCCGGAGTGTATATTACAGGTTCAGCAGATCGGAGTCAAGGAAATAGTGTACTATTTCAGTACACATTATTCCTGATTGGGAGAATTCTGATTGATCCGACTGAAGAATCCCGCGGCTACTTTTTCTTGCCGGGGCGGGTAAACTTGAAATCGACAGTTGCCGTTTCTTCGTCCTTCACCGTCACCGTGGCCGTCCGAGTTCTCAATCTCTCGTGCCAGGCCTCAACGGTGTATTTACCGGGGGGGAGGTTCTTTATCTCAAAAACGCCATCCTCACCGGTAACGGCAAAATAGGGGTGGTTCAGCACACCTGCGTACGAGCCCATCCACGGGTGGACATCGCACTTGATCCTCACCATGATTTCGGGCTGATCGAACGTTTTCGTTATCTTTTTGCGGACGGCGGGCATCGCCTCGTTAAAACTCCGGTTTGCTTTCGCAACGGCGTGAACGTTGTGAAGGGTGCCGTCGCTATTTAGAACCTCAAGAGGCTGGGACGCCTGAATGCCGAAAATATGGGGACTGTAAATGCACCCTTTCTGGTCCAGAACAACGGGATTTTCAGGTACGGGAAACGACTTATCTCCCAGGCCTTCCTTTATGTAGACGAATACGTTCCCCACTTCGCCCTTCTCTCCCACAAGAAGCCACTCTGAACGAATGGGAGATTCATGCTTCGCCTGACAAATAGGATCGGCCCCCATCCTGATGGCTTTCATCCGTGGTACCGATCCTTCGTACGTGACCGCACCCGTGATCTTCCCACCACTGTAAAGATGACTGACCGCCAACATTAGGGCTAAGACTATCGATAACTTCTCACTCAGCCGACTCGTTACCATCACTCCCTCCTCTCATTAGAAATCTTCCTCCCACTATTCCCAGTCCTCCCAGATGTCTTCCTCTTCAACCTCCGGTTCAAAGAACTCATATCCATTCGCGTCGAAATAGTCCATGATTTCCGCAGTAATGTCACTCTTGCCAGATAGGGTGTAAAGATAATCCCTGAGTCCGTTCACCATAGCCGTCCGGTCACCGGCCAAGTCCACAATATCCTTCCCGAAAATCTCTTCGGCCTCAGGAATTTGAATATCCTCCTCCGTTGGAATATACGGCGTCGGCATCTTGGTTCCAGGCAGAATTCTCTGGGGATCGGAGAGCCAGCGGGATACCCATTCGGGACGAAGCCGGTCCTTCACCATTACGAGATTTGCAGCCCAGGTGGAAGCGTCCTGACTGGGAAACGTTTTTCCATAAAAATGACATTTGTTGCACTCACCCATCTTCTCCAGTTTCGTTCCTGCGCCATATTTCGATGAACCGACGTCGACAAGATGGGGAGACTCATAGGCATTTACTTTTTCTTCAAGAAACTGAAAATACTTGATGATGGAGTTCCATTCACTGTCGGTGAGACGAAAGGCGGGCATTCTGACTCGCAGGTTTGGCCGTATGATGACCCCGGGACTTTTCAGGAAATTGAATAACCACTTTGGCTGCGTCTTTGAACCCTGAGTGTGGAGGTCCGGAGGGCTGAAATCGGGAGTGACCGTGCTCGCCTGTGCCTCGCCAATACCGTTGGCCTCCATCAGCCACTGGGTGACGGTTGGCCTGATGGCTGCCCCATCCCCCTCAATGATGTGACAACCCTGACAGTTGTATTCGCGTACAAGCCACTGACCCATGTGAACATCAGGGTTCTCCGATCTTTTCGGTTTCACTCCATAAGACGTTCTTACGAACCCCAACAATGCCGTCACAATGGCGTCCGCCTCTTCGTCCCGGAATTCAAAATTGGGCATTCTCAGTTTTTCGTAGGGACCCTTTATCTTGTGCCTGTCGAAACTTCGGGGATATTTTATCTTGTTTCTGAACCACGCCGTTTTCGAATGCTCGAGATCGATAAAACCGAAATCCAATTCCTCGACGGACTTGCTCCCCTCTTCGGTCAATTCCGTACCGATGGGTTTCTCCTCTTCAAAGCCTGGAATGTTATGGCAACCAAAACAACCGTAATGACGAATAAGTTTTTCCCCTGAGTAGTCCAGTTTTTCTTCCAGAGTCATAGCAGAAAGTTTCTGGCGCGAATCATGATCGGAATACATCATGCCGAGAAAATTCAGGACTATCCCGTCGATTTCTCCCTCTTCCAGGGGTGGAATCTCCTGTTCCAGGAATTCACCGTTACTCGTGGTCATGAGAAAGGCAGTGATATCGGAAGCTTCCCTGTCCGTGAGGCGAAGGTTTGGCATTTTGGTTTCCGGAAAGTACCGCTCGGGCTCCTTGAGCCAGTTAAATACCCATAGTGGGCTGGACTTCGATCCAAGACCGATAAGGTTCGGCCCGTGGTCCCGGCGCAGCGTCTGAAGGCTTGTCTCTTCGCCGCTGGGTTCGGACTCCATCCGGTGGCAGCCCAGACAGCCCACGGAATTCACAAGATCTCTTCCCCTTTGGGGATCACCCTGCCTACGCATAGGTTCCAGAGGAAACTCGGAACTGTTCTGGAGGAGAAAGTGGACAATGGCGTGGATTCCCTGATCTGCCCTCCTTATGTCTTCCGGATCGCTGTTGTTGGACAATCCAAATAATCTTGGCATCCATGTGTTGTGACGGAACGACTTGGGATCTCTTATCCAGAGATAGGCCCAGTCGCGTGATACTTTGGAGCCAATCTTATTCAGATCGGGGCCTATTCGCCTCTTATCCTTATACCGCTCAATGGTATGACATCCGAAACATCCGGCACGCTCAATGAGATTTGTCCCCAGGTTCAGCTTATCCGCCCCCTTCAGGAAAATCTCTTCTGAGTGGCATTTGAAGCACCCCGCTTCCGCATACTTGACGGGAAACATCGGTTCGTCCCAGTGGGCGGCCCTGTGCCAGCCATACGTATCCTTCCACCGTTCTTCATCAGCGGATGAATTTGGAGAGTGTACAGAACTGACAAAATCGGTGCCCCTGCCTCGACCGGCGTGGCAACTGGTACAGCCAAATGATTCAAAGGGATGGGGAGATTCATTGGAAACGTAAAGTTCCAGATCGGAATGGGTGGTGTACGGCTGCGGAGCATCCTCATATCCCGGCTGGGCGATACCCAGATGACAGCTGGTGCATCTATCAACTCTGGGGACCTGGGTGAAATTGATATCCTCCGTAATATCCTTCAGTACCACCTGATCAACCTTGTAATAGGGAGAAAGAAAATCGAGGACCGGCAGATCGCGAATCCAGTTCGCGATACGGTTACCCATGGACATGGCCGAAGGGTCAACATTTCTGAGCTTCCGGGTTAAGACAACCTTGCGACGGGAAATCTGGGCATGCTTATCCTTCAATTCTTTCACGTGCTGTTCGTGAGACCGAAGGCTGTCCCTCTTCTGGCTGATGTATCTTCCCACCTCTTCCACCTGGAGTCGATGCCTGGTGAGATCCTGTTCGAGCCGTGCAAGTTCCTCCCCCAGAACTTCAGAATCTGCATGGTCCTCAGCTACGGCTTCCTCGTAGAGATACTTCGTGACGTCGTAGTCCGCCTTGACGAAATTGTATTCCTGTTGAGCCTTGTAATCGTCATTCTCAAGCGTCCTGATCTGTTTTCCCAGGGCACCGAGTTCTTTCTCCTTATCTTTGAGGGATTCCTCCCCGGCACGCAACTTCTTCTCAATTTCGCCGTATTCATCGGAGGTTGAAAGTTTTTCAATCTCTTCTTCCAACAGGCCGGACGTCCTGGAGATTTCCAACTGACGGAACTTCCGCTGGTAAGACCTCCAACCCCGGGAATAATCATCAGCGAACGTCCAGACCAGAAGAAGGAGAAAAACGAGACTTGAGATGCCAAAAAGCCTGTTGAGTTTGAAGATGTTGTAATATCGTTCGTGCCGTTCGCGCTTTTCCATAGACCTAAGCTGATGAATTCTCAGCCACAAAGACACTAAGGCGCAAAATATTCATGATCTTGTGGTTATGAGAATTGATGAAAAGAATATCTCCGAGTAAGTCCTTTTATCTACCAAGGCTGAGTTCTTTGTTTTCCAAGAATCTTAGTGACTTTGTGTCTTAGTGGCAAAACTCCTCGTCTAGATATTAAAGAAAAACTCAGGAATGGAAATGATGTACTTCAAGTTGAATATCCACCGTAGATACATCTTAAGGGGCAGGGCCAGCATGCACAGCAGCAGAAATATGAATATGCCGAACTTGAAGTTACCCAGGTCCTGATGGAGCTTCTTAAATATGGTCTTCGCGAAAAGTGGGGGCAGAATAAGGAAGTAGCCCAACACGGTAGCGAAGCCGAAAAATTCCCTCAGGAGAATATTCCGGGGAAGACCCGTGTTAAACAGCTTGATCCAGAAGATGTCCGACAGGTTGATATTTGTGAGAGATACCAGTTTGTGAGGGTCCCAATACTCAAAAGGTCCAAAGAAGTTCCAATTGGGCCCTCTCAAAAATGTCCCGATCAGAATGAGAAGGACCCACAGGATCAACCAGCCAAACATGAAAATGGGGATAGCGAGACGCCTCTGTCGGTAGCTGTAGTACCCGGTCACCTCCTTGTTGGTGTCGATGTAAGGAATTGCCATTAGTCCGACAATAATAAGAGATGGGAAGACGATTCCCGCCAGCCACGGATCAAAGTAGACGAGCATTTCCTGGAGTCCCAGAAAATACCACGGCGCTTTTGACGGGTTGGGCGAACTGGACGGGTCAGCCGCCTCTTCCAGGGGTGCCTGAATCCCGATCGACCAGATAAGTAGCAGCGACATCATAAGGATGAGGGCGATAAACTCAATGTAGACCAGATCCGGCCAGACGAGAACCTTATCTTCCGGATCGTTGAATTCTTCCGGTTTTTCCCCTGCTTCAAGAAGTCGGTCGTTTCTGGCTGCCTGGCTCATACTGACCCAGAGAAAAATAAAGACAAGGAAGATAAGCCCCACAATGGGAACATTATCCGGCTTGAAGACGATGAAACGAAAGTTTTCATTGGCGACGCCCACGAAAAAAAATCCCACCAGCAGGACCATAACAGCCACAAATCCTTTTCCTGTCCAGAGAAGATGGAGGCGGAGCCGCCGGTTCCATTTCTCGAACCAATCGGTTGGAGGGAAAAAGAAAAGGAACGACATTATCACCGCGGTCAATAGAACGGTGGGTCGAGTAAGGATATTGACGATATGCTGGAATGTTTCCATCTGCTAGGTGGGACCGGATATCCCGCCGTCTTTTCGTATTCGCCAGAAGTGGACGGCCATGAAGATCATGATAATAAACGGAAGTCCAATGCAGTGAAGGACATAGAACCTGAGGAGGGCGGACTCCCCCACAAACCTCCCACCCAGCAGCGCGAATCGGGCATCGCTTCCACTGTGTATGAAGTTGATATCACCGAGGCTCAAGAGGGATGCCCCTGGACCCTCATGTCCGAGAAATGGCGATGCGCGGGCCATATTCGATCCCACCGTAACCGCCCAAATGGCCAGCTGGTCCCATGGAAGAAGATATCCGGTAAAGCTGAGGAATAGTGTTAAGAAAAGGAGAACAACTCCCACGACCCAGTTGAACTCACGCGGAGGTTTGTATGAACCTGTCATGAACACCCTGAACATGTGCAGCCAGACGGTAATCACCATGGCATGGCCGCCCCACCTGTGGATTTCCCGCATGATTCCCAGGGGGACCTGTTCACCGAGATCCATAATGTCCGTATAGGCATATTCCACGGTGGGACGATAATAGAACATAAGCAAGATTCCGGAGATGGTGAGCACAAGGAACAGGAAAAAAGACAATCCACCCATGCACCAGGTAAACTTGAGTTTTACCGCGTGTCGTGGGAGGCGTACAGGATGAAGATGAAGAAAAACACTGTTCAACACGGACATCATCCTTTGTCGGCGCGTGACGGGTATCCCAGACCTGAAAATAGATTTCCAGAGGGCCGATTGACCGATCTTCTCAAAAACATTCGATCTTTTCTTTCTGCCGGAGTCGTTATTCATGCTTTGTTTCTATAGAAGATGGAGTTGATCAAACGACCAGATACGAATCGGGATCTGACCACTGGCCTTTCTCGTATTGAAATTTCCTCGTCTTATCAACAAGCAATTGTCCATCTTCCGCCAAGACGATTCGAAATCGTTCCAACGGACGAGGCGCAGGACCTTCAAAGTTGATTCCGGATTTTCCAAACCCACTACCGTGACAGGGGCATTTGAATTTCTGTTCGTTCTGAAGCCAGTTGGGGGTGCATCCTAAATGGGTACAAACGGTGGAAAGGACGTATATCTGTTCGGGCGTCCTCACAATCCAGATGCCGAATCTCTTTTTCCACCGCAGATCCACTTTACCCACCTGATATTCATCGGGATAACCTATCTTAAATGTTTGAGGTAATTCAAATAGAACGTTGGGAAACATGAATCGGACGATCATGGTGAGAAACGCACCCGTGGCAGCGGTGAAGGCCAACCATGCCACAGTGAGCCAGGAGAAAAAGGAACGCCTCGTTACGGTCTCTCCGAACGTTTCCTTTCCGATAGAGGCTCTGGGCTCAGATGTCTCTTTTGTCTTCTCTTGTAGCCTCTGAGTCACCATTCACAATACACCGTTATGACCGGAGTGCCTGTATTGCCGCATTGCGTACCCTCATGTCCTGATCATCCTCACTCAGCCTCCTGATTGCGGCATTGAGCAGCGAATCATCCAGAAGTTCGGCGGCCCTGATGGCGACCAGCATCGCCTCTCTGTGCTCATACCCGTCCAGGCCTTCAAATTTCGCAAGGTATGTGCGGTCGAGAAGATTCAACAGAACTTCCCGTCCTGAGCCATCCCCGAGTTTGGCCAGGGAGACGGCGGCATTCCAGTAAACGTTCGGTTCCATATCGCGCAGCATGATGCAAAGTGTCCCGACGGCCTCACCGCTCCCAAGGTTTCCCAACGCAATAGCGACCCGGTTCCGGACCAGTGAGGAGTTATGATCCGCCAGCGATTTCAGCGGTTCCAGGTTGTCATCACTGCCGATCAATCCTAGAGAATAGACTGCATCCGCCACAATCGTCTCATTTTCGTCGTTGAGTAACCCTCGAATCGCAGGTGAAAAGGCTTCCAAACCTGACTGACCCATGGCCCTGATAAGATATTGCCTTACTCTCCAGTCGGGATCCCGAAGAGAATAGTCAAAAGCAGACAACATCTGTGACACGAAACGGCCATCGTCGGGAATACGAGCCGGATCCGCTAGTATTCTTGACAGATCGTAGGCGGACTGCCATCGTTTTGTGGCGCTGCCCACCTTCACGTCCGCCAGATAATCCTCCACGCTCCGGGGTTCATTCGTGAGGAGACGCCACATAAAAAATACGAGGACGGCGAACGCCGCGATAAGGAATGGAACCACAAAAAACGAGTGAACGACTACGCGTAGTGCAGATTTCTTTTCCGAAGTTTCAGTCATCTACCGGTGAAAATTCCACCCCCAGCATCAAATGGCCCCGCAAATTTAAATTCGGTTTTCATTCAGGGCAAATGGTAATCTCGATGATCGAGGCATGTAAAATCACGTCAGGAATTTCCGTCCTTCGCTCGTCAGGTCTCCTCATCTCTCATCGTGTGATTATCTGCAGTGTGTTTTCTTTCGTACTTTTCTCGGGCAGAAAAGTACCAAAAGGCCCCCTGGCTCAAAAACAATTTGGGCGGGGCTGCCTGCGTCCATGGGAATCAATTAAACTCTCCCGATATTCATCGGGATCAAACAGTAATTGATTCTATTCCACGGTCTTGGCATCTCCCTTTCTTGCCCAAGTTGTTTTAAGGCCACTGATGGTGCCGATGAATCGGCACCAAGTAGGAGGCCTTGGTTTCTTTCTTGTCGCATTGGAGATAGTCAGCTTTGTACGGTTTTCCGAAGGATCCTGCGGAGAGGTGAGCTCAAGCAAAAGATCAATTTCAGCCTGCCCCGTACGGAGCTTGCGACCGTGCGGGGTTTGACCCCGATAACAATCGGGCGAGTCAAATTCATCCCTTGAACGAGCCGAGAACCAGGAGGAATATCTCTTCAACAACAATTCTCCACAGGATCTTGAGATCTTCGTCTTTTCCCGCCTGCCACCCACGGTGTGGGGCGGGCAGGTCTTCTCCCGCAGGGATGCCCTTGGCATAAAGAAAAGGACAGAGAAAAAGTGCTGGGTGTTCACCCGGTAATTTGAATTCCATGAAAAACCCGACCATATCAAAGCCACACATTCTTACGTAATTCGCTGGGTGGCCGTCTCTACGACTCGCGTGTACCGGGGAAGGGACTCGAACCCTCACCTCTCAAAGGAGACCAGATCCTAAATCTGGCGCGTCTACCTATTCCGCCACCCCGGCATTCAGTCAAAGGATTTGCGAGACTTGCGAGAAGGATGATCAGACCCCGTGGCACTTTTTGTATTTTTTTCCACTGCCACAGGGACAAGGTTCATTTCGACCGATTTTCTTTTCCACCTGGACAGGTTGTGGCCTCCCCCGCTGAGCCGCGGCCGGTTGCCGCCGTTCCCCGTCTGAAGGAACGGCAAATCCCATCCCGGCGGCTTCTGCATGTTGAGCCCGTACGGGTTTACCGGGGCGCCTGCCACGAAGCGACGGGGCAGATTCCATCCCCTGAAGTTGTGTGCGGAAAAGACGCCCAACCGTTTCTCGATTCAGCTCACGCAAGAATTCCATGAAGAGACCAAAACCCTCGGATTTGTACTCAAGAAGAGGGTCTTTCTGCCCATAGGCACGAAGGCTGATTCCCTCCCGAAGTTGATCCATGGAATAGAGGTGGTCTCTCCACTTTTCGTCAATGGTCCGGAGTACGACATAGCGTTCAAATGCCCGCATGATTTCCGGAGGAACCAGACTCTCTCGGGCGGAGTAGATTTCCCGTGATCTTTCCTTTATGGCTTTTCCCATCTCATCGGCCGATGCGCTTTTTCGAAATGACTCGTCTGCCTCCGCTGTAAGAGTGGATGACACTTCCCCCTCGATAGAGTCCCAGTTCCATTCACCGGGCTCTGAACTGGAATTACAATACTGGTCGATGAGATCAGAGATGTAATCGTCCACTACTGTGTCTATCTCATCCCGTATATCCTCATTCTGCAACGCCTCAGTTCGGCGGCCATAGACCACTTCCCTTTGAAGGTTCATAACGTCATCGTATTCCAGGAGCCGTTTCCGGATAGAGAAATTCCGGGCTTCCACCTTTTTCTGGGCCCGTTCGATCGACCGGGTCACCATGGCATGGGTGATGACCTCCCCCTCCTCAACGCCCAGCCGGTCCATGACGCCGGCGATACGTTCACTGCCGAAAAGACGCATCAAGTCGTCCTCGAGACAAAGGTAGAACCTTGAGGAGCCGGGATCCCCCTGTCTTCCACACCGGCCGCGAAGCTGCAGATCGATTCGACGGGATTCATGGCGCTCCGTTCCGATGATGTGCAATCCTCCCTCCTCTATCACCCCTTCACCCAGCTTGATGTCCGTTCCGCGTCCCGCCATGTTCGTTGCGATAGTGACTGCGCCCAGTTGTCCCGCTCTCGCCACGATTTCCGCCTCTCGCTGGTGGTGCTTCGCGTTGAGCACATTATGAGGGATTTTCCTCCGCTTGAGCATTCGGGACAATGTTTCCGATACCTCAACGCTGATGGTTCCCACGAGCGCCGGTTGTCCCCGGCTGTGACAGTCCACAATCTCATTCAGCACAGCGTTATATTTTTCCCTTTTTGACCTGTAGACGACGTCATCGTGATCCTTCCGGATCACCTGCTCATGGGTTGGAACGACAGTGACATCCAATCCGTAAATGGAATGGAGTTCCTCAGCCTCCGTTTCTGCAGTTCCCGTCATGCCGGCCAGTTTCTTATACAGACGGAAATAATTTTGCAGCGTGATGGTCGCCAGCGTTTGGGTCTCCCGCTCGATCTCCACATTCTCCTTGGCCTCCAGCGCCTGGTGGAGTCCCTCGCTGTATCTCCGTCCCGGCAGGACGCGTCCGGTGAATTCATCGACAATGAGGACCTTGCCATCCTGAACCACGTAGTCGACGTCCCTCTCGTATAGAGAATAGGCTCGCAATAACTGGGATATGTTGTGGATTTGCTCGCTTCGACTGCTTTGCAGAAGCCGGGCATTCTCGGCTTTCTTCTGCTTCTCCTCCAAAGAGAGCGCGGCATCACTTTCAATCTCGTGAAGCACCTCCCCCAGGTCAGGGATGACAAACATTTCGGGGTTGTCGGGAGCAATGGCCTGCCGCCCCTTTTCCGTGAGGTCAATCACGTGACTTTTTTCGTCGATACTGAAGTAGAGATCTTCATCAACTTCGTGGAGCTTCTTGTCGCGCATGAAATCGGACTCGACGCTCAAGGCAAGCTTCTTGGTCCCATGCTCCTGGAGGATTTTCTGCAACCGGGGATTCTTGGGAGCTCCGCGCATGGCCTGGAGAAGCTTGTGACCGGCGTCGTATTCTTTTTCGCTTACCATCAGGTTTTCCGACTCCCCCACGAGCTCGTTCACAAGACTTGTCTGGCGGCGAACCAGTTTTTCCACCACCGGTCTCAGTTCGCGATACTTTGAATCGGAAGGTTGATCAACAGCGCCAGAAATAATCAAAGGCGTTCGGGCTTCATCGATGAGAATGCTGTCCACCTCATCGATGATGGCAAAGGCGTGACCTCGCTGTACCTGCTCTTCTTTTGACAGGGACATGTTATCACGCAAATAATCGAATCCGAATTCGTTGTTCGTACCGTAAGTAATATCCCGGCCGTATATTTCCCGGCGCTCATCGTTGTCCGTCCGGTTGAGGATAGCACCAACCGTGAGCCCCAGGTTCTGAAAAATCTTACCCATCCATTCTGAATCTCTCTGAGCCAGATAATCGTTGACCGTAACAATATGTACACCCTGACTTGTGAGGGCGTTGAGATAGATGGGCATCGTGGCAACCAGCGTTTTCCCCTCCCCCGTCTTCATTTCCGCCACCTTGCCCCGGTGTAACACAATCGCCCCTACGAGCTGAACGTCATAGGGAATCATCTCCCAGGTTGTGGGCTGGCCTACCATGTTCCAGGTCTGTCCCATCAGGCGGCGACAGGTCTCCTTCACCATGGCAAAGGCCTCAGGAAGAATCTCATCCAGAACATTGTTCTGTGCCTCAAACAGATAATCTTCTTTTTTCTCATCAGTAAGTCCGTTCGCATCCGCTTCGCTTTCCGCCTCCTCCCTTCTCCGACTGATCATTTCCCGGAACTCCTCTGTCCGGGCCCTGAGTTCGTCCTGGGACTTACCTTCGAGGGTGACGTAGATTGAATTAATCTCCTCCACCTGAGGCAGAAAGTGTCTGATCTCCCGATCGGATTTGGTTCCGAACAGGCGTTTGACAACAGCAGACGTCATTCTAGATCCCCTCTAGAATTCTCCGGGCATTGAAATTCGACATACCCTCTGAAGCGATTTTTTTCGATGCCTTTTCCACATCGTATTCCACTCTCACAAACTCGACAGTCCCCTCCCCCTCATCAATAACGACATAAGATGCTCTGGGATCCCGGTCTCTCGGTTGGCCAACGCTGCCCACATTGACAATGTACCTCGATTCCGGATCCAGCGAATGGATCCGCTCACTGTAGAAATTCCCTTCTTCCCGGTTGTTGTAGATGCCCGGAATATGTGAATGACCGACCATGCAGATCCTCTCCTGAAAATTATCAAATTGCCTCGCCGCATCAAACCAGTTTGTAATGTAATGCCACCGGTCCGGGGACTCCGGCGAGCCGTGGGTAAAGAGGATGTCATTATGCGAATGATCCATGGGTAAACTCTCAAGATATGATCTCTGCTCATGGGTCAGCCGGGCCATGGTCCATCGAGCAGACCTCCGGGCTTCTCGATTCATGTGCCAGAGAGGATCGCGACCAATGACCGTGGAATCATGATTCCCCATGACACATGTCTCCGCGCGGTTCTCCACGAAATCGATGCAGTATTCAAAATCAGTACCGTAATTGACAAGATCGCCGAGACAGAAAATGCTGTTGATGGATCTGTGCTTGATGGATTCCATGACCTCATCCAGCGCCTCCTTGTTTGCGTGAATGTCTGAGATGACGGCCAGACGCATACTACCTTACTGGCTGAGAAAGGCTGTCCAGGGCATGGAAAACGGAATCGAGAATTCCGTTGATGAAGGCCCCGCTTTCCGCGGTGCTGTACTTCTTGGCAATTTCAACGCCCTCGGTGATGGAAACCTTCGGAGGAATATCATCCAGAAAGACCATCTCCACGATCATCATCTGAAGAATCAGTCGATCGATGAGGGCGACCCGATCGTAGTCCCAGTTCTCCAGTCTCCGAACAATTTCATTCTTGCCCCATTCCTGGTATTCAACGGTTTTGTTCAGGAGTCTGAGGACGAACTCTTGCATTTTGGGGTCGAGATCTCGGAATCCTTCCAGATCCGCAAGAATCTGATCTGGTGATTCCCTTGTAAACTCGTAGGCGTAAAGGGCCTGCAGAACCAGCTCACGCCCCAGTCTGCGCTTGCTGACGACGGTCATGTACTAGAACTCGGTAATGGGATAGACCCAATCGTACGGATCTTCCCTTCTCTCTCGCTGGATTCCAGTCAGAATGTCGTAGAGTTCCTGTGTCACTTCACCGATCTCCTCATCAATGACACGATAAGCATCATCGGTGGTAATTTCTCCGATGGGAGTGATCACAGCAGCTGTCCCCGTGCAGAAGACTTCATCGGCCTCCAGCACATCCGAAACAGTCACGTCCGTTTCTTCCACCTTGAGACTGAGCATATCACGCGCAAGCTCGATAACGGAAGCCCGGGTGACACCAGGCAGGATAGAACCCCCCAGCCGGGGCGTTCTTAGAGTCCCATCCTTCAGAGCGAAGAGATTGGCGGATCCCACCTCTTCAACGAGATTTTCATCACCGGCGTTCAAGTAGATGACTTCATCGAAACCCCGTTCCTTTGCCAGCTTCAAGGGATAGAGGGATGCGGCGTAATTGCCTATCGCTTTTGCATTGCCCGTACCCCTGGGTGCAGCCCGGTGAAAAAGTCTCGTCACCTTCAGATGAAGGCATTTCATTCCGCCCTTGAAATAGGGACCCACTGGTGAGACGTAGATGAGGAATGTATAGGAGGGGGCAGGTTTTACACCAAGAACGGGACCGGTTCCCCAGATGCAGGGACGAACATACAGACTCCCCTTATCTGGAGGAGGAACGAACTCCTCATTGTCCCGTACCGTTTCCACGACTGCATTCAGAAACATGTCTTCCGGTACCGGAGGAATGCAGAGCCGTTCCGCTGACTCCCGAAATCTCTTCGCATTCCTGTCGGGACGGAAAAGTGCGATTCTCCCTTTGACCGTCCGAAATGCTTTTGTTCCTTCAAATATGCCCTGACCGTAATTCAAAACGCCCGCTGCGGGTGAAAGGCTTATGTCGCCAAAGGGGACGAGTTTCCCCGGTTTCCAGGACTCTCCTTCGTTGCACCGGGCGAGATACATGGAATGAGTGGGTGTGATGGAAAACGTAAGGTTTTCCCAATCAATCTCTGTCATTACTTCTGATTCCACGGTCATGTTCTTTTACTCCTCTATAAGTGATCTCGCAATCACGAGTTCCTGAATTTCCGAAGTACCTTCATATATCTGCGTAATCTTGGCGTCCCGCATGAGCCTTTCAATGCCGTATTCCTGCATGTATCCATAGCCCCCGAAAATCTGAACGCACTCCGTGGATGATTCCATAGCGGTTTTGGATGCGTGCCATTTCGCCATGGCAGCAGCCGTTGTGAACGGTTTCCCCTGATCCTTGAGTACGGCCGCCCGGTGCGTGAGCAGCCGGGCCGCCTCGGTCTCAGTGGCCATTCTGGCAATCTTTTGACGAATCGCCCCAAACGCGGCGATTGCCTGGCCGAACTGTTTTCTCTCCTTGGAATATCTGATGGACTCCTCCAGGGATGCCTGGGAAATTCCCACGGCTTGCGAGGCAATGCCGATACGACCGCTATCAAGGGCTCGCATGGCAATCCTGAATCCCTCTCCCTCTTCGCCAATTCTGTTTCGAGCCGGAACTCTGCATTGATCGAAATAGAGCTCGCATGTGCTGGAAGCCCTGATGCCAAGCTTGTCCTCCTTCTTCCCCATTTTGAATCCGTCGAAGGATTTCTCCACTATGAACGCGGAAATACCTTTGTGTCCTCTCCCCTTTTCCGTGACGGCAAGGATGATAGCCACATCACAATCAATTCCGTTCGTTACCCAGTTCTTGGTTCCGTTCAGTATGTATTCATTTCCGTCTCGCTCGGCCAATGTGAGCAGGTTGGATGCATCTGAGCCTGCCTGAGGCTCGCTGAGGGCAAAAGCTCCCAGTTGAATCCCCGATGCCAGTTTCTCCAGATACCGGCTTTTTTGCTCGTCCGTGGCCCAATCGTCCAGCAGCTGGCAGACAAGTGAATTATTGACGGACATGATAACGCCCGTCGAAGCGTCGATTCGAGATATTTCTTCTACAGCAATGGAATAGGCCACGCTATCCATCCCGGAGCCGCCCCACCTTTCCGGCACCATGATTCCCATAAATCCCATTTCGCCGAGCATTTTCACCTGCTCCCCGGGAAACACCATTTTCTCGTCCCTCTCAATAGCCCCGGCCGCCAGATGCTTCTCGGCGAATTCCCTTGCAGTTTTTCGAACGAGTAGCTGCTCTTCGGTGTAGTCAAATTCCAACGCTATGACCTTTCAACAATTACGGCGGAAGCCTCCCCACCGCCGATACAGATCGCCGCCACACCACGGTGTACGTCCCTCGATTCCATGGCGTGGAGGAGAGTAACAAGTATCCTCGCCCCGCTGGCACCTATGGGATGCCCCAGGGCCACCGCCCCGCCGTGGATGTTCACCCTGTCGGCCTCCAAATTGAGTTCTTCCAAAGCGGCCATGGCCACCAGAGCGAAAGCCTCATTGATCTCAAACAAATCGATGTCTGACAGGTCCAGCCCCGCCTTTTTCAGTACCTTCCGGATGGCACCGACGGGGGCGGTGGTGAACCATTCCGGTTCCTGGGCAACGGACGCCTGGGCTACGATCCTCCCCATGAGAGCTATGCCCAGCTCCTCCGCTTTCTCTCTGGCGAGCACGACCATTGCCGCAGCACCGTCATTAATTTTCGAGGCATTCGCCGCAGTGACCGTTCCCCCTTCCTCGAAGGCGGGCTTCAGCCTTTCCATTTTCCCAAAATCTGACCGGTTGGGTTCGTCGTCTTCAGAGACGATATTCACCTTTCCCTTTCCGTCCCTGATTTCCACGCCGGTTATTTCACGCTCAAAGGAGCCGTCTTTCTGCGCCTTTAGAGCCCGTTCGTAAGACTCCCGGGCATAGGCGTCCTGTTCCTTTCTTGTAAAGTGGTATTTCCTCGCGCAGCTTTCGGCACAGCTTCCCATATGCTTGTCGTTGTACACATCCCATAAACCGTCGAGGATTGCACTGTCCTGAACTTCTCCGTGCCCAAGACGGAAGCCGGATCGTGCCCCGGGCAACAGATAGGGTGCCCTTGTCATATTCTCCATTCCGCCCGCCACAATGACATCCGAATCGGCCGTCTGAATGGCCTGAACGGCGAGCATAACCGCCTTTAACCCTGAGCCGCACATTTTGTTGATGGTGAGACATTCCACCTTGTGGGAAAGTCCGGAATAGATGGCGGCTTGGCGTGCGGGAGCCTGCCCAAGACCTGCCGTTAGAACATTTCCCATGATCACCTCATCCACCGCGTCTCCGGGTACCCTAGCCCTGGCCAAAGCCTCCCGGATGACCTGTGCCCCAAGACGCGGTGCAGGGATGGAACTCAGGGAACCCTGAAAGGCGCCTACGGGTGTTCGCGTTGCTCCCGCAATTACGACCTCCCTGAACTCATCCATCTCGATCCTCTTCCACGTCTCTAACCTTATGGTACGCCCGGATAATATCCTTCACCAGCTTATGACGAACCACGTCCTCCGCACTGGTGTAGACGAACGCGATTCCGTCAATCCCCTTCAGGATACGCTCGGCCTGAAGGAGACCCGATTCCTCCGTGGGAGGAAGATCGATCTGGGTTACGTCCCCGGTTATGATTGCCCTGCAGTTTGGGCCCAGGCGCGTCAAGAACATTTTCATCTGCATGGCAGAGCAGTTCTGGGCTTCATCGAGAATTACGAAAGCGTTGTCCAACGTGCGGCCTCGCATGTAAGCGAGTGGGATGACCTCTATGACTCTTTTTGACATAAGGGATTTTAACGTCTCTGCCGGAAGCATGTCGTTCAACGCATCGTACAGCGGCGCCAGGTATGGATCAATCTTCTCACGGAGGTCCCCGGGAAGGAATCCGAGCCTCTCCCCCGCCTCCACCGCCGGCCTCGACAGGATGATGCGTTTCACCTCGCGATTCTTGTGAGCGGCTACCGCGAAAGCGACCGCCAGGTAAGTCTTGCCCGTTCCCGCAGGACCGATGGCAAAGGCTATATCATTGATGCTTACCTGGTCGTAGTACTCTCTTTGACCCTTCGTACGGGGAGAGATGGTACCATGTTGGGTGTAGAGAACAACGGGTTCCGGCTCCTCCTCGCGAATGTGATCACCCCTGGAGATGAGTGCCACGAGCGACCGCACATCACCTTCAGCGAGATCATTCTTTCTTGCGTACGTCTTCATCATTTCATGGAGGACTTCCTCCATCTGGGAAACGTGGGATTGTTCGCCCTCAAGCTGGACAGTCGTTCCCCGGAGGAAGATACTGCAAGGGAAAGATTCTTCGAGGATTTTGAGATTGGCGTCGGCCACACCGGCGATTGCAACGGCGTCGATTCCATGGAGTTCAATCGTTTTTTTCATCTGTCAATGAAAAAAGCCTTAAAAAGGCTCTTCAGAAAACTGCTCTCTACCACAGATCAAGTCGAATAGTCGCGCTTGAATCTATCGCCAATTCCATTTCGAAAAGCACGCCGAAAACTAAAAAACTGGGGTCTGACAAACAAGGTCATTTGGGGAGCAAGAGACGGGAACAATCTCTCTCACTTTAGACCCAGATTGCGTATATTTTCTCGTCGTCAATGGTGAACGCAATTGTTCTAGTTCTGGCCTTTCTTGCCCTTCTCGTGGGACTGTCACTCCTCTCCTGGAGCTTCAAGTTTGAAGGGAAAGTCACTCAGCGCAACGACTCGCTGGACTACTCCGCCACCGTTTGCCTCGGGGGCAGAAAAATGGGGGTTTCGCTCGACTATCGCAAGGGACTCCGCTACCTCATCTGGGGACCGGTCCAGAAGCCGTTTGTGAGAATAAGACTGGGAACCGGGAAACGGGACAAGAGAAGAAAGGCAATAGGAAAGAGTTCCCTCAAGGAGAGCTGGAACAAGATAGGATCTCTCCATTTAAGAAAGTTAACAGGGCAAATCTGGAAATCCGTGAAATGGGAATCATTCCAGGTGAAAGGGGAATTCGGTCTCGGTAATCCCTTTGCCACGGGGCAGGCATTCGCCATCGTCATGGCAATCAGGGGCCTGATCCCGCAATCCGTAGGAACAGTTGAGGTGACACCCGATTTCACCCGGAAGAAACTCAGTTTTGACTGTTACACCACCTTCCGGACGAGACCCGCAGTTCTCGCCTGGAGAGTGGGCTCACTATTCCTCACGCGAAGCCATTAATTTGGATAATTGAATAGCCACAGAGAACACAGAGAATCATAATTAATACAAAGTTACAAACATTGCACACGATAGGAATACAAACATACAGATTTCCAACAAAACAGCATTCTTACAGTGTCTAATGTTAAGTTCATACACTCTGTGATCTCTCTGGTTCCTATAGTAAAGGAATTTATAGACCGAAAGGAGGTCTCATGGCAGTCGCAGAGCTTATCAAGAACGTTATGGGAGAAATAGAGAAGGTCATGCAAACCCGCACTGTCGTGGGGGATCCCATTAGTGCGGGTGAGTTTATTGTCATCCCCGTCTCGAAGGTCAGCTTCGGTTTCGGAGCGGGAGGGGGAGGCAGCGAAGAAAAATCGAAGGGAGGCTCCGGCGAAGGGGTTGGCGGAGGGTGGAGTATTGAACCGATGGCGTTCTTCGTTGTAGGAGAAGAAGGGGCAAGACTCTATTCCATCAGGCACGAAGAGAGTGTTGTGGGAAGACTCATCGATATGGCCCCAAAGGTGGCGGAGAAGGTGAAGGACTTTGTGGAGAAAAAGGGAGAGTCCAGGTCTGAGGAGTCGTCCTCGGACTAAAAATAATACCTCACTTTGAAGAAAAGGTTGTCATTGGGGTCAAATTGACCGAATATGGAAGTCTCGTCGCCCCATAACAGATCGGTACCGACACTCAACGAGAGGCCGTCCACCCAGCTGTAGTCAAACAAGATTCTCGCCAGTCCCCCCTTTTCTGCGGGATCAAAAATCCCCAGTAGAAAGGCCGTGGCCGTTTCCCGCCAGAAAGAACCTCTCACCACCACAGTTGCCAGGTCATGGATCTCGTCTTCGATCATGTCCGGAGTATGGTCAAGAATCTGCTGACGAATCCCTTGAACCGAAATGGCGACCTTGAACGGTCCCGTGAAATCCAGTCCCACCATTCCCTGGAAATAGTCACTGACGGAGGAAAACGAAATGTCCGCAGGGCTGGGGAAGCGTCTGTCGGTGTAGTATCCCATTTCACCTCTTACTAACGCGGGTCCCGCAGTTCGTGAAAAGTTGAGACCGTACATTCTCGAACGACGGTATCGAGGGGTGAGGTAGGAATCGATTCTGCTCCCATTGGAAACCACGATACTGTCTAATTCCGCCGCGGGATGATCGTTAAACCCATCCAGAACGAGAAAAGCGAGGTCTGCGCCCCACATAAATGTGGAAACTTTTACACCGACCTCAGAGTTTTCCAGGGACGATTCGGGAGGCTGAGGCTCCGCCAGATGGAAGATGTTAACCACCTCAGGGCCGAAAAATATTGTGTCCGGAAGTGCGAATCCAAACTCCCAGTCACTCCCCTGAGCGGCAAACTTCCACGGCTCGAATTCGGGAATCCAGAGACCTTCGAACGTCCAGTCGCCAAGATAGACATCCGCTCTGATCATGGTAAGACCCGTGCGGATGTTGTCAAAATCCTGCAAAAGAAACCATCGCATGTCCAGGGGACATACAATATCGTTGATGAACAGACCGTCGGCCTTTCCCCACACCACCTGCTGCTTTCCTATCCTCAGATCCGTCCGTTCAAAATAGAGGTCTATATACGCTTCCCTCAGCGTGATCTCGAAGTCAGTTTCTCCGCTTTCCATATCATTTCTCAGGTCCAGTGAGACGAATCCCCTGAGAGACTCCTGACGGATTTGAGTATCCAGCCTCAAGCGATTTCTCAGGAGCATAAAATCAGGATCTTGACGAAGACGAAGGGCTGTCCAGTTCTGGTAATAACCGGCAAAGTCGATCTCCCCGTACAGAAGCGTGAGAGGAACTGCCAGAAGAGTCAAGAATGTTTTCAGTACTATTTTCCCAATTTCTTTCTACCTGCTTCTCTTCAGGAACCGCTCCGTGAAAAAATGGTCATCTATCCCCGAATCATAAGTCACATCAGATACATCGAGTACAGTCCTGTGGGATTTTTGAACGTTTTCCATAACCAGGTTTCGAGTCGTCCAGTAAGCGCCGTCCTTTCGAATTTCGGGAATCTCCAGGATTTTGAGCAATCTCCCTTTTCTGTCGTAGTACTCCACTTTCCGCACAAGCCACTGGTCCTTGCTCACCAGGACAATCGTTTTCGAATAGTTCGAACCTTTTTCTCTGGGTATCGCCTCCACCTTGTAGCAATCCCTGTCAAAAGCCACTTCTTCCCCGATGAGTTCATAGGTGTCCTCATCGATTTCCCGTCGGGCCAGATCTTCATACGTGAAGTCGGTTCCCATGAAACTCTCGGACTTCTGCCTGGCAACTATTCTCTTAACCTTTTTCAGGGCCGGCAGGTAAAGCCATTGGTCGTCATCCTTTCCGGGCTCACGGTATTCCCACAGGAGAAATCCGGTACCCTCCACGTCCGGGGGTTTGAGAAAACGGACGAGGGATTTTGAAGAGAATTCCCCCTCCGGATAGAACTTCTGATAGCGAGTGACTTCCCGCATGCGCCTTTTTTCGCGCTCACCGACTGTTTTGATGAGCGTCATTGTTGTGGTGGAGACCATATCCTCAGGCTCAGGGTGGATATCGACCTTTTCCATGATCTCACGGCCCGTCATCTGACCCGGCAGGTAAGATGCAAGAAGAATGTAGAGAATCGCGACCTTCATGTCACTCCTCCAAGATCAGGTTTCTCCCTATCGACGATGTCCGTAGATCCCCATCATGACAGGAGGCGTTAAGAAAAGAGCCAGTAAGAATGCTTTCAAGAAATTCTTCTCGTACTTGAGTTCGGCGAGTCCCGATACGTGGAGACACACGATTCCATAGGCAACGACGAAGAAGCTCAAGTTTCTTTTGCAAAGATCCCAGACACTGGACCATGCACTATTGGTTTCAGAGGTTGTTGAGTACCATTCCCATAGATGCGCGACCCCCTCCCAGATCCAGCTGGCCACAATCAGGATGACAGCGGTGATGAGGATCCGCGACAGAAGGATATCGAGATTGCCCTTGACAGACCTACGCATCATCCTTTGGTCCCTGAAACAGGAATTTGGGTCTCAATCCTACAACAAGAGCAGGGAGGATCGCCAGGGCACCGAACAGACAGATCCCGATAGAGAATATGATGACGAAACCAAAAAAATATATAGGCAGGAATCCTGAAATAAGCAGAACGACAAATCCAACCATGACTGAAAATGCGTTAAAGATGATGCCCTTGCCGGAGGTTGTCAACGTGGCTATGACGGCATCTTCAGCCGACTTTCCACGCCGGATATTAGCTCGATAGTGCCAGAGAAAATGGATGGTGTAGTCGATTCCAACGCCTATGAGAATCCCTGTCAGCATGCTGGTAGCAACGTTCAACTCAATCTTCAACAATGACATAAGGCCGAAGACAACGACCACAGCTCCTCCGAGGGGAATGATATTGTAAATCCCTGCCTGAATGGATCTGAACACGAGAGCCGTCACAAGGAAGACCATTACAATGGAAAGAACCAGACTCCGGATCTGGCCACGGGCGATGAGATCTGTCAGGACTCCCATGAGGGAAGCTGCACCGGTCACCTGGGAGACCTCTTCACGGGTGTATTTGTCACCGACGTAGGCATCCACTTCACGAATCAGGTTGAGAACCTCGGCTGAGCTGATTCTATTGATCGTGGCGATTACCTGGGCGTGCCGGAACCCTTCGGGATGCTCTGAGTCACCCCATATATCGACCAGCCGCTCAATCTCCTCATCTCCCGCCTGCATGGAAAAAAGTTCCAAGTAGGCTGCCACCACTGCCCGCTCCTCTGGAATAGTTCGGAAGATGGGATCACCCTCATTCCACGCTTCGTTCATTTTCTCAATCTGGTCGACGATTGACACGGACTGACTGACAAAAGGTCTGCTTTCCAGGAAGTCAGAGATATCCTTCATCCTCTTGAGAACTTCCGGATCCTTGATATCTCCATTCACCACAAGGGAAAGCTGGGTTGAGCCGCCGAACAGTTCGCTGATTCTTTCGTTATTCACACGAATCTCGGCTCCCTCCCGGTAGTAGTGTATGGGATCCGTATCGATAGTTAACGTAGGGATCTTCACGGCGGAAAGGACCATCATCACCAGACTCACCGCAAGAACGGGACGCCGGCGCCGGACGAAGAACCGGCCCCATGCAGCGAGCCAACTGTTCAATTTCTCGTCCTGGCCCCCTTCGGCAATCCAGGGAGGAATTCGCAAAAGGCGCAGTCCCGCTGGAACAAAGGTTAAGCTGAGTACAAAGGCCACCAGGATTCCAAATGCCGCCAGAAGTCCCACCTTTTTGGCCGGAGGAAGAATGTGCCCCAGCAGGCTGAGAAAACCTATGATCGTTGTGATGCCCGCAAGAAATATGGGGCGGTGAAGACTCAGTGTCGTCTCCCGAATGTTTGGCTCTCTCCTGACAAACACCTTCCTCTTGAAGTTTTCAAAGTAGTGGGCGATCATGTGTATGCCGTAGTCGTTGGCAACGGCTATGAGCATGACAGGAATCAGGACATTGATGAAAACGAACTCAACCTTCAAGAGTGCCATCAGTCCGAAAGTCCAGATTATTGACATGGCCACGACCATCAAAGGGAGAAAAACACCCATCCAGCTCCGAAAACTTAACGCCAGGAGCACGATCATGAGGAATATTCCGTAGGGCAAAAACTTCCTCAGGTCATGCTGCATCCCCTCCACAATGGCTGCCCGCGTGAAAGGCAAACCCGCCACGTAGACGTTCTCGGGACCTCGATACTCAGAAATCAGCTCTGTGATTTCCTCTTTCAGCCTCTGGTCATCCAGTTCAAGGCTGGCCGATAGCATCAGAAGGAACGAGAGACTCCTGAAGTCTTCTGAAACCAGATTGCCGAAGACCAGGTCGTTGGACTTGATTCTGGTTTTCAGAGCGCTGATCTCCTCAGCACTTTGAGGAATCTCCTGAAGGATATCGGTCACCTCAAATCCACCGGTGGAGCTTACGACCTCTTTCGCGGAATAGAGCGAGAGTACCCGGTCCACGGTCAGAATGTCTTCCAGCTCCCTGTGCATACTCTCGAATTTTGCCAGCGTACCCGGGACCAGAACGGAATCGGATTCAACCGCCACCACAAGAATTTCGCTTCCCCCAAAGAGACTGTCCAATTGGTTTAGAGCTACCACCTGAGGAAAGTCCTGTGGAATCATGGCTTTTATGTCAGGATTCATCCTGATGGATGGAATCTTCCAACCAAAAAGGACAGTGATAAGAATTGCCGAAGCGGTCACCGTCCTCGGATATTTCAGACACCAGTCAACGATCTTCGACATGTTTCCGTCCTTGCCGGGTGAACAGACCTTGTGTGAATGTTTGAAAAAGGAGGGAGATGATGGCTACTAGAGAAGCTTCATTTCGTGTTATGAAACCAGGTGCAAAATGCAATTTAGAATGCTAACATCCAGAGTTACCACAAGATTTGTTCCCGGCTCCTCCCTCAGACGGTACTCTTTCACCATCATTTGCAGCTGGGATAGACGGACTTTTTCCTGACAGGATTGACAATCCCGCGAGCAGGAATTTCTTTCAAGGGGAACATCTTATACATAGTTTCTTAAATTCCGCGTGCCGGGGTAACAGGGTAGTTCCGAGATGATTTTGGAAAAACCGCTTTTTGCCCTCATTTGAAAAAGAGGCGAAAATATAGAAATATCATTTCTCGGATCTCCGTCCTTCAGCTGATTCAGCCGGACGAGCCGGGAGAGTTGGGCGACGTCGACCTGTTCACTAACCTCGCCCACGGCCGCGGTACTTTCCTTTTCCTGGGACAGTATAGTGGGAGGGGAATCCTGTCAGCTCTGGACAAGCTGGGAATCCTCGCGCAGCTAAGACAGAGGGGATTGTACAACATCTCCGTGGAGGTGGACACGTCAAGGCCCTTCCAGCATCTCCTGAGATTCTTTCATACGGAAACAGGGGAGGAACATCTCATATGCGAAGTGGTCGTGAGGCGTGCATTCTTCTCGTTACCCGAGGGGATCCGGCTTGGTAAATCCACGAAACCTTATGACATACTCATCGTTGAATGGCTCCTGCTTCAAAATCCTCTGGGCAAGTTCACAAAAGACCGGCCTCAGCTCCCGGGACAGGAGTTTCCGGGGCTAGGTCTGTCATCGGAGACATTCGAAATACTCTACTGGATCTCAAGGCGTTTGAAGACGGATGGAGTCTTGATTGTCCCGAACTACCTCCATTCCGCCATCATGTATTCCCGGGAATTCCTTTTCGTGGATCCCCATGGAGAGGCCATGCTCAAGAAGATTAAAAGAGGACTTCTGAAAACGACGGACCTGACCCAGGTTACCTGGGCGTGCCATGAAGAAAAGATTCTGGAACAGGGAAAGAATCGTTACCTGAAGTGGCAGCCGTCAGAGATGATTCTTCCCGTGTCGAAGACGATGAACGATTACTTCTATTCCATGTACTACAGGTCACAGATATCCATGCACATGAGTGATTTCGATTTTTCAGTCGAGAAAGGGTATGAGAAACGGTTCACCAGTCAATGGTTAGCAGCGTCATGACACACGCCCGTCATTCCCTTTTTGAGAATGTTATCCCCGTTCGTATTTTCAACAGTCCCCATGTCATCAAAAGCAGATCGAGAGCCTAACGTTCCCTATCCTGTTGTCGTTCTGGGTGACGGGAGTTTCCCCACGCATCCGGTGCCGCTGGGAAAGTTGAAATCGGCCAAAACAGTTGTTTGTCTGGATGGTGCGGCAAACAGAGCGATGGAACACGGTTTCGAGCCTTCCCTCATCATAGGGGATATGGATTCGTTTTTGGGTAACCCGTCCCAGTTGAGCGTAAACACTATCCGGCTGGAAAGTCAGAACACCACTGATCTGGAAAAGGCACTCAATTGGTGTGCGGAAAATGATATCAGGGAGATTACGCTTCTGGGACTCAGCGGCGATCGAGAGGATCACGCGCTGGCCGCTTTTCTTGCCATGAAGGAGTATTTTCCAGGATTGCACGTGGCGGCGGTCACTGACTTTTTTACTATCCACTACATAGAGGCTTACAGAGAATTCTCCGCGGAGGCCGGACAAAAAGTTTCTCTCCTGTCTATTCCCAATACGTCAAACTTGACCACAAGAGGTCTGAAGTTTGCATTAGAAAATGAACCGTTGGGAACGGGTGGACGCGGTATCAGTAACGAGGTCCTGAGCGGTTCATTTTCCGTTGATGTTGAAGACGGAGGGGTGTTCGTTTTTATCGCTCACCCGTTGTGAACGGGGCAATCCACCCGGCCGACCTGAGCATCGTTGTCCTCTATTTTGTCATCTTGATGGGGGTTGGCATATTCCGGTCAAAACGGCGACCGGAAGGAGAAAAGGATTATCTGCTCGTTGGCAGAAAGCTCAGTCTGCTCCCCTTCACGGCTTCCCTCGTAGCCACCTGGTATGGGGGCATTCTCGGGGTGGGGGAGTTCACCTATCTCTACGGACTCTCCAGCTGGATTGTCTTCGGTTTACCGTACTACGTTTTCGCACTTATGTTCGCCTTTTTCCTCGCCTCCCGGATCCGTTCAACAGGGCAGACCACAATACCGGATCGTTTCTATCCTCGCTACGGACGGATCCCTGGCATCCTCAGTTCCGTCTATGTGATGATTCTCTCATCTCCCGCTCCATACATTTTGAGTGTCAGTCTTATACTTCAGCTCCTGTTCGGCATTGGCCTGCTTCCCGCACTCTTGATTTCCACGCTTTTCAGCCTTGTCTATATCTACCACGGGGGTTTCCGTTCGGTCATCCGGACAGATCTGTTTCAATTCGTACTCATGTTTATCGGCTTCGGGGTGGTAGCAGCGCTTTCAGCCATGAAGTTTGGAGGATTCTCTTTTCTCAAGGAATCCGTGCCACGGCTACATTTGACCTGGACCGGTAGCCACTCCACATTCTACATCCTCGTATGGTTCTTCATCGCCCTGTGGACCTTTGTGGATCCGGGGTTCTATCAGCGATGTGCGGCGGCAGAATCACCCGCCACGGCGAAGAGGGGAATTCTACTTTCCATCGGTTTCTGGGCCATTTTTGACTTCCTGACTCTTTCCACCGGACTGTATGCTCGAGCCATATTGCCGGGACTCCAAAACCCCATGATGGCCATTCCTTCTCTGGGACTGGAAATCCTTCCCCCGGTGCTCATGGGTCTCTTCTTCGCCGGTATCCTCTCCACCATCATGTCCACCGTAGATTCCCTTGGCTTCATCAGCGCCATTACCTTTGGGCGCGACATCATGTGGCGAAACCGACCCGGGGGACAGGACTCGGTCCGGTGGACGAAAATAGGACTGGTAGTAACAGGAGCGCTTTCTCTCCTCCTCGCATGGTTTCTACCATCTGTCGTTAAGCTATGGTATGCCATTGGGAGCATAGCGGTGCCCGGACTTCTCATTCCTTTCCTCACAACGTTTCGCAGGAAAACTGTTCCCGGAATGAAGTGGTTGATGAGCCTGCCGGCTGGGATCAGCCTCGCGTGGTTTCTCGCAGGCGTTATTTCAGGAGGAGAATCGCCGGCTTATCCCTTGGGAATAGAGCCCTTTTATCCCGGCCTGGCCGTTTCCATCGTCGGGTCAGCCGTATCGGAACTTATCCGGCGGGGGTAAATTGCCTCTCCATCTCCGCACCGTACTCTCCAAGAGTCGCTGCGCCGTTACATTTTGCCCGGTGATGGAAGGCCTCTCGGGCGGCCACAATTCTGGACGGATTGCCACCCCAGGTTTTCAAGGCCTCCTGTTGGAGAGCGCGACCGTATGAGAAGCTCAGTTTCCAGGGCTTTGGGAGGCCTTCCAGCGCATTCATGGCATTGAGATGCCGCGTGGCAAGGACGTCGTTCTGTCCCCCGGACAGAAAGCAGATCCCCGGTACCGCAGCGGGCACCACCTCGAGAAAGCATTCCACTGTCTTCCTGGCCACCTCTTCAGCAGACGCCTGGACGGTACATTCGTAGCCCGATAGAACCATATTGGGTTTCAAGATCATTCCCTCTAAAGCAATCCGCTCTTCGTAGAGGGCATCAAAAACGGCATGCAACACATCTGCGGTCACATCAAAACTTCTCTCAATCGCGTGGTTCCCGTCCATAAGGACTTCTGGTTCAACGATGGGGACCAGGCCCGCTTCCTGGCAGAGGGCCGCATAACGGGCCAGGCTCTGGGCATTATTTCGGATGCACGATTGCGATGGGATTCCGTCTCCGATGGAGATAACGGCCCTCCATTTGGCGAACCTTGCCCCTACCTCGTAGTAGTCGTTCAATCGATCCCGTAGACCGTCCAATCCCTCAGTTATTGTTTCACCCGAGTGTCCCGCCAAAGGCTTGGCCCCTTTATCCACCTTGATTCCCGGAATGATACCTCTGCCGGAAAGATATTCCGGGAATGGGATTGCTCTGTCAGCCGTTGACTGCCGAACCGTCTCGTCGAACATGATGACACCGCTGATGTACGCTTCGATGCCCTCGACGGAGAATAGCATGTTCCGATAGTTCCGTCGACTCTCTTCCGTCGACTCCACCCCGATTTGATCGAAGCGCTTCTTTATGGTGGGAAAACTCTCATCGGCAGCCAGGATCCCTTTTCCTGACGCCACCATGGCACGAGCTGTTTCCTTAAGGTTATCCAGATTCATCTTTCACCGGTGTCAAGTTTCGTTATTCATTTTCTACTATGACTGACCGATCTCCCGGAGCAGATCACGAAACCAGGCGGCCTTGAAATCGAAGCGCTTTCCCCCCTCGATTCTTGAAAAACCGATGAGGCTGAGTTCATCATTATTCTCCTGGTCCAGTCCCACGACGCCACCTTTACCGTTCAGGGCGTAGTGAGCCGCCATCCCTGCCGTCTTTTCGATGAGATCGAGATCCTTTTCATTGGGTATGGCAGATCTCGCAAAGTATCCACTTTTCTGCACCAATACCTTTTCCGCCCCAATTTTTTCTGCGAACTTCTTTGAGAACCATTCTCCCGGATTGAGGTGGTCGAGGGCCACATGGCCGAAAGAATCTCTCTTCACGTCTTTCCCCTCAGCCTCAAGATCCTCCACAATCGTTTCGGTTGCCGCCCCTTCGCTGAGAAAGATATTCACACCATCCTTTCTGTCCATCATCTGTCTGAGTCGTTCCGACTCAGCTTCCAGATCCAGAGGCGACTCAGGAATATAGACTGCGTCAATGTCCCACCGTTCTTTCGTCAACAGGAGCTCCGGCAGGAACGGCTTTCTTTCCAGTCTCGAGCGATACTCCCGGGCCGTTGCCGCGGTGAGCCATCCTGATTGGCGCCCCATGATTTCGTGGACGATGAGCTGCCTCGTCCGGCTGGTGTTTTCATTCACAATGTTCTCAAAAAATATGGCGCCCTGTTCCGCCGCCGTCAGGGCCCCAAGGGACTGAGTTATGGGATGGATGTCGTTATCCACTGTTTTCGGGAGTCCCACGACAGTAAGGTCATATTGATTCTCAGCCAGGAAGGCCGAAAGCTGAGCCGCCACTGTGTTGGTGTCGTCTCCCCCTATAGTATGCAGAATCGTAACGCCGTCATCCATGAGTTGATCTGCCGCAACCTGGAATGGATCCTCCCCTTCTTTCACGAACCCTCTCTCAACGCAGTCCTCCACATTCGTCAAATTAACCCGACTGTTTCCGATGGGACTCCCTCCGTATTTTTTGAGAATATCTGCGTTTTCCCGAACCACTTCCGAGATGGTGATGCTCTGACCCAGGAGCAGCCCCCGGTATCCATGAAGATAACCCATCATGTCGCAGTCGGGATCCAGCTCAACGTACCGTTGAATCAAGGCGCCTATGGACGCGGATAGGCAGGGAGCCAGACCGCCCGACGTCAAGAACGCAATTCTTATCCCTCCTCTGGTCATGAATTGATGGCAAAAATATAGTCTTGTGCACCCGTTGGTACCAAGGATTCAATTGGAAAATCTTCAGGAGATGTTGGACCATGTCAACTCCCGACATTCTGCCGCATGTATGATAAGAAAACCCGATTATCTGAATGTTCTGTTGACACCGGTTTCAAGGCACTCTAAATTCTTAACAGAAGGGGAGCACAGATGGGCTTGGAGGTGGCGAGTGCCCACCGCACTGCCGCCCCAGGGATTGCTCCTTACCGGAAGCCAGGACAGGACGATGTCACCCGTTTCGGTTCAGCCTAGCGAAGTCGCACGCTCCCGTATGTCCCTTCCTTCGCCATTTCACCCGGATAGACAAATGTCACTGCCCCACCACCATATTATCCTGAATAGATCAGGGAGTACTAGTTTCTTTGTGTTACCACATCGTACATCTGCCCGCCCTTCCGACAAGGAGGGAGCAGGCGGGGAGGTCACATCATGAAGATTAACTGTTGGGACTTTGTGAAGTGCGGCCGGGAGATGGGAGGAACAAAGGTGGATAAACTGGGGAATTGTCCCGCCTTCACGTATACCGCTTTTCACGGTACAAACAACGGGTTTCGAGCGGGTCGATATTGTTGGTACGTGGCGGGAACGTTCCAGGACAGGAAACCTCAGTGCACGAAGGCTTCTAAGATAGAAGAGTGTTCCTCCTGCAATTTCTTCCAGTTCGTCAGGGAAGAGGAAGGCCCTGATTTCCAGCTGTAGGAGCCACACCAATTCTCTGATTTTCTGAACCACAGACTGGGTGGACAGAGATCACCGCAACATGATGGGAGCAACACGAGATTCTGGCGTGTACCATTAGATGTGGACAAAATGGAAAGACTGGAAATCAGGCCGGAGCGACTTCAACTGGAATGGATCAGTGCAGCAGAGGGTCAGAAGTGGGCCAAGACCATGAAGGAACTGGAAGAGATGCGAAGCCGAGTGACACAAGAGGAGGTTACCCATACCATGAAAGTCCTAAAAGAGGAAAGGCTCAAGTCAAAGGCGAGGCAGGAAACCGAAGAGTTGAAGAAAAAGGTACGCAGAGAATCACCTGTAGAGGCCATGGCGTGAACTACCAGTTGGCAGAAAGCAGAAGAAACAGACAAGAACCAAGATCCAAGTATCAAGGATCAAGTGCCAAGAATCAAGTAACTAATTAACCAAACCATGGAAGAAGTCAAGTTCGAATGCCAGCGATGTGGGTACGAATTCAAAGGGCCTTAAGATAGAAAGGTTCCCATAGAACGGACGTGTCCGCAGGATAAAGGAACCTGTCAAAGGAGCGCGGGGAAAGAAGCAGTAAGGAATGTTTGGTCATGAATTATCTGAGAAAGGACCGCGAACGAGAGATGGATGATCTGCGGGACTGGTTTTGCGTCTTTGTGGAGACGCCTCGGTATTGAGTCCCACACTGGGATTGCCCCCGCCGTCTACGAGCAGCCAGCAGTCTCTCGAAAGTACCCTCACAAGAAGAAAATCGGTAAGGAACTTCAAGGACGATCCACTTTCCCTTGCCGAAGTGTCACAGCTTCTCTGGGCCGCTCAGGGGATGACCCATGACCAAGAGCATCGAACATCGCCATCAGCGGGGGCGCTTTACCCACTTGAGATTTATTTTGTCGCGGGAGATGTTCATGACCTCGCCGCGGGTGTTTACCGATACCGTCCGGATCATCACGAACTGGAAACAGTGATCGAGGGAGACAGGCGGTCATCTCTCCGCAACGCAGCCTTGAACCAGGATTTCCTTCAGGAATGCCCGGCAGTTATGGTGATTTCAGCAGTTTACGAAAGGACAACCTGGAAGTACGGGAAGCGGGGGGAAAGATACATCTACATGGAAGTGGGCCATGTGGCTCAGAATGTTTCACTCCAGGCCGTATCTCTCAATCTGGGAACTGTTGTGGTGGGGGCGTTTGATGATGAGCGGGTGAGAGAGATTGTGAATATGCCCGATGACGAGAAACCCCTCTGTCTGATGCCACTGGGAAAGCCAGTTTCCTGATCGTGTAACCGGACGACATATCCCGGTAAGAAGGCAAAAGGTCAGAATCGGAACGTGGTACTTCAGACGTTTGCGTTGACCCACTGGGCGGATACGGACTTGGGTCGAGTGATGGGGGTACCGAGAGCTCTGTTTACGATCAACTGGGCGAGCATCCCCATGGCACGGGAGACACTGAAGAATACAGTATAGTATTCAAACTCTTTTACTCCGTAATGATAAAGAAGCGCACCGGATCCGGCGTCAACATTGGGCCAGAAATTGGCAATGGGGGACTTACCGGCAGCCACGCGCTCTTTGGAGTATTCCTCAAGCACCCCGGGTACTACTCTAAACACAGTGTCAACCGTTCGGAACACCGGATCATCGGGCAAATGCGTGTGGCCGAAGTCGTTGAGTCCTGTAAACCGGGGATCGGTGACACGCAACACGGCATGACCGTACCCCGGTATCACTTTTCCGGCACGCAAAGTATGGAAGGCCATCTCACTCACCTGTTCTTCCGTGGGTATGCCATTGAATTTTTCCATCAGTTCCAGGATCCATTTCAGGCACTCTTGATTTGCAAGTCCATGGAGGGGACCCGCCAGACCATTGAGACCCGCCGAAACTGCGTAGAAGGGATCCGAAAGAACCGAGCCCACCGTGTGACAGGTATTGGCGCTGACATTCCCACCTTCATGATCGCAATGGAGGGTGAGATAAAGACGTATCAATTTTGCAAAGTTCCCCGTGGGATCGTCGATTCCGAGCATCCGTGCGAAATTCGCGCCCCAGTCGAGGCTCTTGTCATAAGGAATGATGTCACCCTTGCTAAACCTGATGCGGTACACTCCCGCGGCAATTCCGGGTAACGCGCCGAGAAGTCTGAAAGCGTCTTCCAGCATCGCTACCCAGTATTCGGTTTTTTTCATTTCCTCATCATAGGCCTTGCGAAAGGCAGACTGGCGTTCCATCACGAGAATCCCTGTATCCAACATGCACATGGGATGGGAATCCTTCGGCATCGCCCTGAGAACATCCCAGACATACGAGGGGACATCGCTTCTTTCGGCCAGCTGTTCCTGAAGATCCCTCTTCGCCTCCTCATCGGGCATCTCCCCTGTCACAAGAAGATGGAACACCTCCTCCGGCCAAATCTCCTTGATCTGAAGAAGCGGGTGACCACGAACGATCAAGCCTTTGTCGGGCTCAACCACGGAGGTATCACATATCATACCCTTAATTCCCCGCATACCACCATAGGCCTGCGACACGGTGACTTCAGAAATCACCTCCTTTCCATACTTTGTAAGAATGTCCTTCTTCTCTTTACGCCATAGGGGGACTTTCTCTTCGAGTATAGTCTGTAAGATCGACATCGTTTCCTCCTTCATGCCTTGTGGAACGAACATCTGGATTTGAGAATCATGAGACTGCGCAGCCTATAACTGACAACTCCTCCCATACCAGGAATCAAGAAAGCGAAAAATGACACCAAATGGTGCTCCTAAATTTAACTCCAAAGGTCAAGAACTGAAAGACTAAGAATACCTTTTTGTCCTGTTCTCAGGAAGCATATCAAATCCTTTGATGATTGTATGATCTCGATATTGCACCGTAGACTTCCATGGATTAAACTCCATCGCAGTGTCATGGCGGACTTATCTAAATCGTGGTTTCTTCCGTACTTTTCTTGGTCGCAAGAAAAGTACCAAAAGAACTCCGGCTCAAAAATAATTTGGTTAAGGCTGCCCTCGTCCAGAGGAATCAATTGAACTCCTCCCCCGATGTTGCAGGGGTCGTCATACAGCAATTGATTCTTATCTCTGGCCGAATTCAACCTTCCTTTCACCAAATTATTTTAAGGCCGTTTTCTTTTCTCATGCGACACCCATAAAAAATGGCATAAAAATAGTCGCGCCACGGAAGGAAGTGGGCGTGCACGGGGAATAGGATGAATTACTGTCTGACCCCGATAACAATCGGGGGAGTTTAATTCATCCCCTCGGGCTCGACCAGACCCGGCGCAACTATTTTTCAGCCGAGCTTCTTTTCCAGCGGTTTTCTTACGACTAAGAAAACCGCGAAACAAAACCCTGGTCAAGATAATCTAACAAGGGGAGTATCCTCACGATGGGGGTGAAAGAGACGCAAGTTCACGGGGTAGTATTCAGACTGGACGATCGCCACAAGATTCCGCATGTTTCGCTCTTCCAATCATTGTTTTGACGCACGTTGAGAAGATAATAAATTGCGCGAAGAATTGACCTCTCCGAACAGGTAATTTGAAGGGGGTTCGTCTCATGGCTGAAACATATACCATCAGGAAAATCCTGGTCACCACAGATTTCTCCGACTATTCCAAATATGCATTCACGCACGCTGTCGCCATTGCGGAAAAATTCAAAGCCGAACTTGTAGTGATTCATGTGATCCAACCAACTATTACGCCGGCCGATTACGCGTGGGTCGCTCCACCGACGACCCTTCAATCCGAGCACGAGAAAAACTGCCGTGAATCGCTGGAAAAACTTGTCAGTGAAGTGATTCCCGAAGGAATCAAGGTGGATACGCTTCTGGCGCACGGGGCGCCCCTTCGCGAGATAATTGACACGGTGAGAAAGAAGAAGATCGACCTCATCGTTATGGCCACGCACGGTCTCGGAGGATTGAGCCACGTGCTGTTCGGCAGCACCAGTGAAAAAGTGGTCCGGAAATCGCCGTGTCCCGTGCTCACCGTTCGACACCCTGAACACAAGTTTGAGATGCCCTAGTTTGCCCTTCCCATTTGAATATTCTTCTGGGATTCACTGGCGTATGGGAGTTTCATAACTTATGAAGTTCACAACAATACTCATGTTCATTTCGCTGTTCGCGCCTCTCAAGGGACTCGGGGAAACCAAGCAACAGAAGCTGTCACTCGCGTGGTTTGGCTTTTCTCAGATCACCATGGAAGCGGGTGACGGACTGGCGAAAATGGCAGATAAGAGCGATAACGGTTTAAGATTTGGTGCGGACCGGGTCCGTTTCGGTTTCAGGGGCAGATATGGCAATACGTTCAGTAAACTGCAGGTGGACTTTAACCGAAATGATATTTCTCAGGTGACTGCTGGTATGCCAGAAATCATCAAAGATGCAGAAGTTGGGTATACATTTGGTCATGTCACATCTTTCAAAGTTGGCATGTACAAAACCCCCATGGGCATGGACTTCAACACTTCCGGCACCAAGCTGGATATCACAAAGCGTGGTATGGAAAAGGCGCTTGTTCTCGAACGTTCTCTCGGTGCGATGGTGAGCGGGCGAGAGATTGGCCCCGGTTTTGGCTACGATCTGGGATTCTTCAACCCGTCGACCCGCAGCATGGCGGTAGATGGTGGCACGGCGGGCGATGAGTACAGCTATGCCTTCCGGGGACACTACGATAGAGGAAAAACCATCCATGCTGAGACTTCCTACGGCTTGAGTAAGGCCGCGGGTGGCGCAGGAACTGAGGATTACAGTGCCTGGGATGCCGCAGCCTCCTACAAAAGTGGACAGATCACATTAAAAAGTGAATACATCGCTGGGAAGAATATTGGGGGTGTTGATGAAGACAATCAGCAGGTCTGGTTCTTTCACGTTGGGTACCAAGTCACGCCCATGTTTGAACCGGTGATCAGGTACTACCAAGGGAATACCAAACCTGGCGGCGGCAACTTGAGCAACACTTTTGTAGGTCTGAATGTGTTCCTGAATCCGCTAGAGAGACATACCGCGCGTATTCAGCTGAACTACGTAGTGACAGGTGGAAACAAAGACGCCTGGACAGGCCTGGGCGGTGTCAAGGACGATACTTTCTTGGGCCAGGTTCAATTTGCCTTCTAGATCTATCCGGAAAGGACAGCCCTTTGTTTTACAGCACTCTTTTCAGGTCAAAGGGCACGACGTTGATTCCCTACTTGGGTACGCGAGCGTCGCTTTCTTGGCTCCCTTCTTGAATGATTCAACGGCGTTTAACTGGTAGTGTAATGGAGAATAGGACGCCCTCCTGCCTTCAGGAGACATTTGGGAGTTTCAAACGTTAAGGGATAGAGTCTTCCGGCGACCCCTGCCGTAAGTGTGATGGCTTTCATAGAACTACTTCATGAATCTCCTTTTCAACTCATAGCGAAAGATAGGACTCCCATACTTTTGACGCATCGATAGATTTCAGGCAAATAAGAGGTTCTTCAGAATTCTCACACACATTCTTTCGGCAGGGACTGCAGTAGACGTTTTCAGTAATGACGATTGTTCTCGATCCCAGAGGTGCGGTTCGGGAAGGATCGCCTGCGCCAAAAAGAGAAATAGTTTTCAGTCCAAGATTTGCCGCTATATGTCCCAGTCCCGTATCGGTACTGATGGCACCGTCACATTTCGAAATGAGAGCAATGCTCTGGCGCAGGGAATAATTCCCACACACGGACCTGGCTCCATTTCCTCCAAGCCTTTCTATAAGAGAATCGCCCACCACTTTGTCTGCCGAGCCCCCTATGAACAGAAGTAAGTGACCGGCATCGATCGCCAGATCAAGTATCTTCTCCCATTTTTCCATCGGTACACGCCTCGATGGTGCCACGCTTGACGGAAAGACAGCGATGGGTTTTGTTAATCCGAGTTGTGTCAATTCCGCTCTTGCCCATTCTTTCTCCTCATCCGAAACCTGGATCCCAGTAATATCCTCCTTTGGACTGTGACTTTTATCCGATAGAAGGCTCAGGTATTCAACGGAGCGATGCACTGATTTCATCGAATGGGAGACCGCTTGGGAGAAGAGGAAAGACCGGTATTGTCCCCGGAAACCAATCCGTTCCTCTGCACCTGAAAGCCAAGCCAAATAGGCACTTCGCCATGAATCAGGAAGAATGAAAAACATATCCAAGCCCGACCTTCTTAATCTCCTTCCCGTTTTGGTGGTCGAGATTCCGCCAGATACAGCGTCACTTTCCAGCACCACAACTTCGCCAATAAAGGGGTGATTCTGAAAAATGGCCGAAACCCATGACTTCGCAACGACAACCAGTTCATCTTGTGGAAATTGCAGGCGACATCGGTTGACGAATAGAAGGGACATCACCGCATCGCCCACCCAATTGGGAGAATGGATGCCAATTCTCACAACTTCCCCTATTCCTTCAATTTCAACTTCATGGCCTCAGCCCACGATTCGTCCGAAATGAACGGGGATCATAAGCCTAACGCAATTACAAAGTAACAACAGGGCAGGACAATGCCAAGAGACCTGGAACCACGACTACCTCCCCTGTCATTACGCTTGTTTTCCATATACCAACTCTCTAAACTAAGCGACAATATCCATACTGAATCAACTTTACACATGGGAGGTTTAGCAAGCGTGGCAATTCAAATTAATGATCCGGATGATAAGCTAGGTGTACTTATTCCGGGCTTAGGTGCTGTTGGAACAACATTCATCGCTGGTGTGGAGCTTGTCAGACAGGGATTCTCTAAACCTATTGGCAGCTTGACCCAAATGGGGACAATTCGTTTGGGGAAACGGCCGGAAAAGAGAATTCCTCTGATAAGAGATTTCGTGCCTCTGGTAGAACTCAAAGATATTGTCTGCGGAGGATGGGATATTTATGAAGACTCGGCTTACGAGGCAGCGACAAAAGCTAATGTACTTTCAAAAGAAGACAGAGATTCGGTGAAGGATTATTTGTCCGAAATTACTCCGATGAAAGCCGTTTTTGATCCCAACTACGTAAGAAAACTCAGTGGCAATCATATCAAAAAAGGTCGCACGAAATATGACCTTGCTCAAATGCTCATGGATGATATTGATAGTTTTACCTCAATACATAAATTGAATAGTCTCGTCATGATATGGTGTGGATCAACAGAGATTTACATTGAAGAGGAGTCTGTGCATAAGTCCTTAGAATCCTTTGAAAAAGGATTGAGAACAAATCATCCTGCCATTGCTCCCAGCATGATTTATGCGTATGCGGCGCTCAAGAAGGGAATCCCGTTTGCCAACGGCGCTCCAAATCTGACAATTGACTTTCCTGCCATGTTGGAATTAGCGAAAATGAATCATGTCCCGGTTGCAGGAAAGGATTTCAAGACGGGTCAAACTCTGATGAAGACCATTATTTCACCGGGACTCAAAGCTCGTCTCCTTGGCGTGAAAGGCTGGTTTTCCACAAACATATTGGGCAACCGTGATGGAGAAGTGCTGGATGATCCAGAATCCTCAAAAACCAAGGAAATAAGTAAATTGGGAGTTCTGGATCATATTTTACAACCTCAACTCTATCCTGATCTATATGATAATCTGTATCATAAAGTTCGTATCAACTACTACCCTCCATCAGGAGACAACAAAGAAGGGTGGGACAATATCGATATTTTCGGGTGGCTCGGGTACCCCATGCAGATCAAAGTCGACTTTCTTTGCAGGGACAGCATCCTGGCGGCCCCTATTGTATTGGATTTAGCCCTTTTTCTGGATTTGTCTAAACGCGCAATGCTGGAAGGGATCCAGGAGTGGCTTTCGTTCTATTTTAAAAGTCCAATGGTACCTGAGGAACTCTACCCGGAACATGATCTCTTCATTCAGCTGAAGAAGCTGAAAAACACTTTACGCTGGATGATCGGTGAGGAATTAGTTACTCATTTGGGCAGAGAATATTACGATGAGTAATATTCCAGCGGTAATAATTGCTGCCGGTAGCGGAAGTCGGATTGAAACACGACATAATCAGGTTCCTAAGACGTTGCTTCCCGTCGACTCTGAAAATCGGATAATTGATCTAATCATACAATCGCTCCGGCAGGCAGACATCACAGAAATAATAATAGTTACTGGATACAAAGGATCGCTTTTAAGAAAGGAATTGGGGAATGGAAAGAGTCACAATGTTACCGTCTGTTATATAACAAATCCTGGATGGAAGGAGCCAAACGGTATTTCAGTTCTGGCAGCCTCGCAAGCGGTAGGTAACCGGGAGTTCATTCTGGTTATGAGCGATCATCTCTTCAAAGCGAAAACGGTGTCTAAATTGAAGTCTTTCCCGCTCAGCAACGGCGGAGCGGTAGTGGCTATTGACCGGGCAATTCGGCAGATATACGATATCGATGACGCAATGAAATTGAAAACAGAACAAACAGGTCAACATTATTTAATTAAAGCAATGGACAAGAAGTTAAAACGCTATGATAGTGTAGATTGTGGACTTTTTAAAGGAACACCGGAGATGTTTACTGCTCTTAAAATCGCAAATAAAAAAGGACGCTGTTCCTTATCCAACGGTTGTGAAGAACTAATCAAGATGAATAAGCTCTTAGGTTGTGACATTACAGGCGATTTCTGGATTGATATTGACACCACTTCCGCACTGCAGGTTGCCAGGGAATCCTGGAAGAAGGATAGACTCTCTCAGTAACATTACTCGATCTTTAGAGTGCAGGGGCAAGGCAGTTGGCTCATGCTGAAGCTTTACTATCTGGCAAGTGATGTATACCAATATTCCCATATCAAACTACTTTACCGAGAGATCGGTGGACAATTTGTTGTCCATAAACCACGAGCTCTGTTTCATCTGAAGCGGAGTTTTTGGCGATTCCAGAGTAAGAACCCATCATACGGGTTGTTTCGACTGCAACCCAAAACAATAATAACAAAATATTTTGACTATAGTTCTCTTGAAGGAGTGTTAGTTTCCACCATAATGCATGGTATGAAAAGAAATCCTGCGAAATTGGTGACTGTTTTTGTCGGGCATGGGACCGGAGATAAGCCCTACAGAAAGGGGGAGGTAAATCCTTTCGATTATTATTTCATTTCCGGAAATAAACACCTCCAAAAGATCAGAGAATCAGTCACGCCAAACATTAGTGAAGACCAACTCGTTAAGATTGGCAATTTGCACTTTGATGATTTTATTAATGGTAGGATAGACAGGGGAGAAGTCCTTGATCAAATTGGAATTCGCGACCGTGCCCGCCCGATTATTGTGTACGCTCCCACCTGGAAAGACTGGGGTGGCGGTACTCTGCTTGATCATAGTTATCAGTTTATTGAGGAGTTTGACAAAAACTATAACCTGATTATCCGCCCACACTATTATGACTGGAGGTACCTTCCTCCAATCAAGGAATTCATCTCCCACCATAAATACAAGAATGTATATATGATAGATTCTAATAATATGGGTCTAACGGGTACTACGGAAAACTTGTCGATTGCTGATCTTCTAATCTCGGATACATCTTCAATAATGTATGAGTTCTTAATAATGCAGAAGCCGATAATAGTAATAGATGTGGAACAGGAGCTTACTCCAATGCCACCGGAATTGGACCTGAGACAAGTGGTGGACCATTGGAATGGTAAAGGTCAAATCGAACCCTTGGTCAAAGAGAATACTGAAACAAATAAATATGCAAATGAATTGCGGAAGTTACTTTTCAACTGTTTTGAATATAATGATGGCAAGTCAACTCAACGAGCTGTGGATTTCTTGAACACTCTGCTTTAAGCTTAAATATCTCTATCATTTGACTAGACTACTCTTCAAAATCGAATTCATTTACCACAAAGCAGCCATGGATCCCATCATTGCTGCTTTTTCTGCAGATGAGAAATATGACATTGCTATGTCACTTGGGGAGGAACCATCCAGGAAGTGGGGACTGTTCACTGTGTCGAAGAAACAGAATTTCATAGATCATCTCAATACTGGTGAGCTGAGATTAGCAGATGAGAATGAGGTATTTGACATCGTTATTGTTGGCGACACAATCCGCGATGCAAGCAAACTCGGAAAAACTCTGCTCTGCTTTGTCAACCACGGCACTGGCATTAAGAATGTTCTTTATCGCAACCTGAGGCGGGATAGTGGTACAAGATATATGATATTCGTTGAAGGTGATTATCGGGTGGAAAAACTTGTCGAGTCCGGAGTGTTGGGCGAAAGTGAAGTTTTCAAAATCGGATTACCGAAGCTTGACCCCTATTTCGATCCTGACGTTTTCAATCGTGAAGAAATCCTTATGAAATATGGACTTGATCCTGGAAAAAGGACAATTCTGTTTGCACCAACCTATAAGCCAACCTGTATTTACGACGTAAAGGACCATATTTTTGCTCAGACTACAGATCACAACCTGATTATCAAGCTTCATCATTACAGTTGGATGGGGAAATATGTTTCTCACAGGCAGCATCGTGTTTTCGAGCGACGGATTGATAGATATTCTCATGCTGTCCTTGTGCCCATGCATGATCACAATATCTTGCCGCTGATGGCAGCAGCAGATACATTGATAAGTGAGGCTTCAAGTACGGTATTCGACTTTTTGGGCCTGAGCAAATTTGGAATAATCTACGATTTAGATCATGATAGATTGAAGCACTCCAACGGAGAACATATTCTTGCTACCGACAACCGGGAGTTTCTCAGGGGAGCATTCGTCCATATCAATAGTCCTGATATGATAGAACACGCGGTAAAACGAGCATTGAATCCGACCGAGGAGATGGTGGAAAAAGCCAACCGATACCGTGACTATTACTTCTACAAATTGGACGGCAGAGCATCAGTGAGGCTCAAAGAAACAATCGAAAGGCTACTATCGGAAGGGACACATGTCAACGAACCGTAGCTACCCCTCTTTCCCACAGAATCACGGCCGTTGGTTGGTGAAATGAGCCAGTCTCTCATTAGTCCATTCGTGTCCGTTATTATCCGGTCATACAATCGATTAGAGTATATTCTTGAACTCATCGAAAAGTGTTTGAGCCAGGACTACGATAACTACGAGGTGGTTGTTATAGACCAAAGTAATAAAGCTCAGTGGG
>JAZGBI010000003.1 GCA_036476315.1 Candidatus Neomarinimicrobiota bacterium
CCTACTTCCAGGAGAGAACCTACCCGTCCGCGTATCTCAGCATAACCCTCTGTCGGTTCTGTGATAGAGGAGAGAATTTTGAGCAGAGTAGTTTTTCCCGCTCCGTTGGCACCGATAATTCCTAGGACTTCACCTTGCTTAACCTGGAATGAAACGTTTTTCAGAGCCCATATGGTTTCGTTCAGTGTGGCAGCTCCGTAGGCCTCACCACGCAACAACTTCGCCACTTTCTGGAATGGTGCTTTTATTCCGCTGGCCAGACTGTCTCGAAGCGTCTTGTACGATGCCTGGGGCGAACCGATGCGATATTGCTTCGAGATATTTTCAACTTGGATGGCGATGTCAGTCATGGTCTAAAATCAAACGTCGAAAGTAAAATGTCTCATTTCTCTTTCACGTGTTTGATTATGATGTAGAATCCTCTCATACTACGTCGGCAAATGTCCTCTCCATTCGTCTGAAATAGAAGACCCCACCAACCAGAATTCCTACTGCCATCAAAGTCGACACAACGATTATGGGGCCGGGAGCCGTTTCAGTCCCCAACAGTGCCCATCGGAATCCTTCCACGACTCCTACCATGGGGTTGATCCCATAGATCGTCCGCCACTGTTCAGATAGCAGGCTGCTGGGATAGGCAATGGGAGTCGCAAAGAGCCAGAACTGGGTCAGAAAGGGAATCACATAACGCACATCCCGGAACTGGACGTTCATGGCCGAAAGCCACAGGCCCACTCCAAGAGCTGTAATGAAGGAAAGGATCAAGAAAAACGGTAACCATACAACATGTATCGTGGGAACAATCCCATAAAACAACATCATGCCCAGAAGAACTAGGAAGGCAAGAACGAAATCTACCGCACCCGATAGAACGGCAGAAATAGGAATCACAAGACGGGGAAAGTACACCTTTTTGATCAGGTTTGCGCTTCCCACCAAACTGTTGGCAGACTGGCCCAACCCGTTGGCGAAAAAGGCCCAGGGAACGAGAGCAGCGTAACTGAAGATCGGGTAAGGAAGGCCATCGGAAGGAACTTTAGCCAGCTTCCCGAAGAAGAGACTGAAGACCACCATCGTGAAGAACGGCTGAATGATAGCCCAGGCTGCTCCCAAAACGGTCTGCTTATAGCGTACCTTGATATCCCTCCAGGTCAGAAAATACAGTAATTCCCGGTATTCCCATAATTCGTGAAGCTTTAGGGCATTCCAGCCGCTCGAAGGCCTGATGACTTTTAAACCCGCTTCACTCCTCAATGCTAAATCCTGATTCAATGGTCCATTTCTCCCTCTTCGGCCACGTCCACCTTTTCCTTCCTAGCTAGCACCTGCTGTTCAATCCACCCATACATTTTCTCCAAACCCTCAAACAGGGAAAGGCCTGGCTCCCATCCAAGTTTTGCCTTAATGAGACGGTTGTCAGAAGTTCGACCCCTGACGCCCAAGGGGCCGGAAATATGTTCCACAGTAAGCCTCTTTCCGGCAATCTCCATAACCATTCTTCCCAACTGATTGATGGTGACCATCTCCTCAGATCCAATGTTCACGGGACCAGGAAAATCCGACTGCACAAGCATCCTTATCGCGTCGATGCAATCATCAATATACAGGAACGATCTCGTCTGTTCACCGTCACCCCACATCTCAATTTTACCACCATCCTGCGCCTCAGAAACTTTTCGACAAAACGCTGCCGGAGCCTTTTCCCTGCCCCCATTCCAGGTTCCTAATGGTCCAAATACATTATGCAACCGGGCGACATGAACTTCCATGCCATAATTTTTTTGAAATGCAAAATAGAGGTGCTCACTGAACAGTTTCTCCCAGCCATATTCACTGTCAGGCATAGCCGGATAGGCCGAGTCCTCAGATAGGTTGGGGTTCTCCGGATCCCGCTGGTTGTACTCAGGGTACATGCAGGCTGAAGAGGAATAAAAGATCCTTTTGACGTTTGCCCGATAGCAGGCCTCCACCATGTTCAGATTAATGAGCGCCGAATTATGCATGACGTCAGCGTCATTCTCACCGGTGAAAATGAAACCTGCACCACCCATGTCTGCTGCTAGCTGGTAGACTTCATCAAATGGCCGATCAACAACCTTTTTACAGATCACAGAGTCTCTCAAGTCCCCAATCACAAAATCGTCTGCATCTGTTTCGCTGAATTGCGGGAACTTCAAGTCGACACCCCGAACCCAGTAGTCCTCGCTTTTCAGCCGAACCGCCAAATGTGTTCCGATGAATCCTCCAGCTCCACAAACTAGTGCTGTCAACTTAGACACAGTCAACCTCACAGCAAGTATGAGTCATGATCCAAATTTTCGGATCGAATATGAGTATCTCAAGAAATTTTATTCAGAAGCTGGGGAATTCGGATAGAATGAAGTGTGTCTGGATGAGGTGGACTACCCTATACTGCCGATCTGACTATCTTCCTGATCCTCCGGACAGTATTGCCTAACCTAGACCTGGGTTCCCGTTTATCTTTATCGGAATAGTAGTAGTGATAATAGTTGTAGTACGACTTGTAGAACGCTTTGCGAGTGACCGCGTTCAGGATCACTCCGCCCAATGGAGCCGAGATTTGATTCAACGTCCGAAGTGACTGAATAAGAGCACCTTTGTCCGTCTCGCCGGACCTGACGGCGAGACAGATGGAATCAATCTCTTTGCATATGATCCCAGCATCTGTGACTGCGCCGATCGGGGGTGAATCAAAAAGAACCATGTCCCACTTTTTCTCGAGTTTTGCCACAAGGTGACTCATCCTCTCTGAACCCAACAGCTCCGACGGATTGGGGGGAATGGGACCGGAGGGAACGAAACTCAGGTTTTCGAATTCAGTTTCAAGGACCATTGAGTCGAATTTCTGATCACTACCTGACAGGTACTGGGTTAGACCGGATTCCCTTGAAACTCCGAAAAATCGATGAAGAGTTGGGCGCCGAAGATCACTGTCGATAAGAAGAGTCTTTAAACCCAGATTCGCGAAAGTGATGGCTAGATTGACTATTATTGTTGATTTTCCTTCTTGTGGGCCCGGACTGGTGAGGAGCATAGATCTGATTTTCGTGTCCGCCTTTGAATAGGCGATATTTGTCCGAATACCTCGAAACGCCTCCGAAACTGGAGACTTGGGATCTTCATGGGCAATGATTGGTCGCATCAACTTGGCCGATTCTCTATCACCGTTTCCTGCAGTCTCACTGTCTGAATTGCTGCTCTTTCTTCCATATTTTCCATTTTGGCTCTTACCTATTGCCGGGACGACTCCCCACACGCTCAGGCCATACCTCTCAATATCTTCCGGAGACTTAACTGTGTTATCGAGGTGTTCTCTCAGCAAGACAAGTCCAAATCCAAACGCTGTTCCGAGAACAAGGCCTAGGAGAAGATCTGCTTTAGTATTTGGGCCTACAGGGCCACCAAGAGGAATAGCTGTGTCAATTATTCGGACCTTTCCTGCCTCAGATGCTTCAGTAATTCTGGTTTCTTCCAATCTTGCTCTCATGAGACCATATGTCTGTTCAAGAACCGATCGATCCCGCTCAAGCCGGGCGAACTGCAACTGCTTGCTGGGAAGCTGCTCAAGCCGACTATTGTACAGTTCCACCAGTTTTCCAACTTCAGAAGTTCTTGCCTTCAGTCCTGCCAACTGGCCTTCGAGCTCCAGTAATCCAGTTATCAGTCCCTGACGATATTCGATGGGATCAGCTACAGACATCCGCTGGGCGATGAGTAAGCTTGTCTCTTCGTTGAGCCTTTTCTTCAGAGACTTGATTTTCCTGCGAGTCGTATTCACTGCCTCATGGTCTTCACCATACAGACTGGCATTTCTCACCAGTTCGGCCTCTCGTTCAGCGATTTCTGTCCTTAAAGCGAAAACCCGGGCGTTTATGGATCCCAACAGTTCTTTAGCAAGGACTTTTTCATGTTCAGAAAGTTGACCTTCAGTATAGGCTCTTTTCTGACGGACAATACTGACCTCTGCCAAATCTGAGTAGAATCGGGATTCAATTTGAGTGACCTGAGTCAGAAGGAGCGAGGCTTGAACATCAAGACCAAAAACGAGTTCCTTTTCCTCGTAATCCCGCAGAGCATCCTCCGCAAGAGCAAGCTCTTTTTCTTTTTTCCCCACTTGATCCACCAAGAAGTCTTTCATTTCAAGAGTCCGCTCCGAGGCGAATTCACGATCTTTCTGCTTGTATACATTTGCAACCGTATTGGCCAGCAATGCCGCTTCGTTGGGATCCTCACTCCTCATCCGAATCTTGAGAAGGTCGGTATACCTGAGATGCGAGACGGTCAGTCTACCTTTTACGGCGCCCGAGTATTGCTGAGCAATCTGCTCGGAAAACGGCTGATTGAATTGTTTGACAGCGATCTTGCCCACATCCCACCCTCCGAATGTGATGACGCTCTTGAACCAACGTTTAGGCTTTTCACTTCTTGTTACAAATTCTCGCGTCCCGAACAGGTAAAGATGATTCCTATGTTCGGAATTCCACAATTCTTCCACAACTGCCTCAGCCATTGACCTTGATTTGATCAATTCGATTTCATTGGTCATTCCCCACGAGTCGTCAAAGTCCCCCATACCGAAAACGCCTTGAGTCTGGTTCCGGTTTTCAATCATCACCACAGTAGCAGTCTCATAGACCGGGCGCTTCTTGGACGTCAAATAAGCAGAGACCGAAAGAAAGCACAGCGCGGAAACGATAATCCACCACTTTCCCGCTACCACAAGGCGAACATAGTCCCGCAAAGTCATCATCGGTTTTTCGACATATTGCGCGTTTTCCAACATTAAGTTACCTTCCTATCTTTGGTAGTTTAAGACTTGGTAGTAAAGGTTAATGATGCCCAATAAGACGCTAAACGTTCCTACTTGTCTAAACATGATGGAGCTTCCCTTTTCGGGGATTATGTAGGTGTCATTAGGCAGAATCCTCACAAAACCAGTCCTGTCACCAGTTTTCAGGAATTTTTCGAAGTCGATTGTGTAGGCCAGCTTCCCTCCTTCATCAGGAAACTCGCGAAACAACCTTATGTTACCGAGATTCGCCCCGCCTTTTGGGCCGCCGGTCACGGACAGAAGCGTTGACAGTTCGATCCCTTCAAAAACCAGATGGTGGCCTGGTTGAGTCACGTGACCCCACACGTTTACATACATCAGAATATTGCCTTCCTCGTCTGTCAGATATCTCCCCCTGAGAGATCCCAAGTTTTCACCAGTACCCGTCTCATCCAAATTGGGCTGAGACCCAACAGCTGGGGTCAGAACCAGAAGGAGCCAGGGTATCAGGGCTGAGAATAGAAACTTCATTTGTTGAGTTTCACATTGCTAGTTTGTCGGTGAATAAGACACGCTTGCATACCTAGTCGCCCATCCGGGATAAGATGATCAACGCCTTTCTCAGGGCGTCACGTTCTTCTTTCACCAGGCGCAACTCCCCGTTGAGCTTTTCCAACTCGGTTCCATTGGACCCAATTCGACCATTGCCATTGTCAGAATCCACCTCCGGCGCAAGTTCCCTCTTCCACCGCCACAACATGTTTGGGCTTAATCCCAGGTTGTTTGCAATCTCACCAAACGGTCTGCTACTGTTCGTGGCAAGATTGACCGCTTCAATCTTGAACTCTCTATCGTATCTTCTTCTCCTCTGGTCCATCGGAGTGATCCTCATGTATATGCTGTCAAGTTCTGTCTTGGATGACATGGCTTCGCCACGTCACTTACAGACTGAACTTTCTTTGAAGTGACGGGGTACGCGTTTGACCGGTTTTCCAACCCAAGCTTCAGCGCCGGGATCACAGCCAGCCCAAACGGAGTTGTTCCTCAGGCGGCTTCGCCCGATCCTGAAGTTTCTCCCTACTTTGAGACATTTCGGTCATTGCTGAAATACTTCGGCAAATGAATGTCGCAAAGCAGTAAGTCGGCCCAAATGCCTTAGCAGGAAAACCCGGCAAATCTAGTGTTAATTTCATCTGAATCATAATTCAAGCATTTACGCTAGTTTGATCTCTATCTTAATTTTGCTCATCAATTCGTAACAAGCTGTGATCTAAGACACAGGATAAGCCTGAACATAGGCGAATGTGATCGTCGGCACAATGTGAGGATTAATGTCAGAAGTAGGCACCAGAAGCGTGTGGTGAGTAGAATCTATCTTAGTTGATCTCTTGTCGTGCACAGCTGTGCCTGAAAACCGGTAAACTCACGGCTCTTGTTCGAGAGACTGGAGCAGGTACAGGTTAGAGTTCAACCAGAAATGAGCTTCCGAATCCAGACAGAAGCCGCTATGGCTTGGGTCTTAACTTATTTTCTTAAGTTCCTTAAACTGGTGTGACGCCAGTCGGATGTTTTTATGCACCGATTTCGTAATTGTTTCTAATTCAGTATTCTAATACTTCTCCGAGAAGAAAACTAGTCATGACTGTGGCCGGAGTGACTACTCCACGATCCTGCCAAACATCCTTATGATTATTGCGAATAGACCCTACCCGAAGGCCATTCTTTCTTACTGATCGCCATTCATCCCCGGACCATTTGTGGAAGAATTGCCCGCGTGAAGACTCGATTCGTGCATGGCCTGAGGTTGTCCCGCATATTGTCAAATTGTCTCATCTATTAATAGTAACTTTGCCGAATCTTTTTGGGGCAGGAAGAAGGCTAATCTGGGTTCGAAGACTTGTGAATCTTCCACATGAATATCATGTGAGATGTTCCAATGGCATCCAACACAATCTCGGTCTTCACTGGGGGCCAATTCCCGATCTCGTATTCATGCGACACAATTCTGGCACCAGGTTGAAGTTCTCTTTGAATTGTGTTCTTGAGCTTGAGATTCATGGACCGAGGTAGGTACAACATGACAACCGAGGCTCCTGAAAAGTCAATCTTTCTCGCATCTTTCTGCCAAAACGTCACAAGCTGATCCACACCCTCGCTTCGCGCGTTGGCCTCTGACTCCTTGATCCGATGAGGGTCAATATCAACGCCGACACCATGCGCTCCGTAGCGTTTGGCCGCCATGATCACGATTCGCCCATCACCGCAGCCAAGATCGTATACGACGTCGCCCGGTCTTACGGCGGCCATCTCAAGCATCCGCTCCACCACCTCCACGGGCGTCGGAACAAATGGGACAGAAACCTTGGGGTCAAACAGTCCGAGTCCAAGTCTTCCAGCCAGCCGTATGGGTCTGAGCAAATAATAGAGAAGAAAGAGAGATTGTGGTAGGGGCAGAAACATCAGATCTCCTACGGTTGGGACCGTCGCCATGCGTAAAAAGCAATTCACCCTGTCCCGCACCCTTTCCCTCATCTTGAGGTGGAAAAGACTTCGTTCCACCAGTCCTGAAGAATCCTGAGAATTCTGGAAGAGCCGAGCGTGTATCCGTTGAGCTAGCGATTCTACAGCCCTATCCAAGAATACCCTTTTCGAGACTGCTTCGGGAAGGCTTGCTCCTAGGAGACTGTTTGCCAAATAGAGTCCGAGGAAGAGTATTCGCTCAGCCCCTAATGCACCAGCTTGCTCAATAACTCGTCCCCAGTCCAAGCTCTTATGAACCTCGATCAGTCTGGCAACATCGCAGATCCATCCCAACCGTTCCCAGTGATGTTTGCCCCCGTTATGAACGCAGAGGATCATGAGCAGATCCTCTGGGGAAAAGGTCATGATCTTCCTGCCACCGAGGGATATCGCTTCAAGGTTCTTCCATAATCGCTGATGATCTAGTCGGAAACTGAAATACTGAGGAACAATCTGCCAATGAATGTCCAAGAAGACTCTTCCATCATTGCGAATAAAAACGAGTTCGCGTTCCGACCGCAGGTAAGACACTTCCTTCTCGGTAGCCAGGGGATTCTCTGGCCGGTATCCTTGTGAGAGGAGCAGATCTCTGGCTTTAAGGGCGTCTTGCTTCTGAATCAGAAAGTCCAGATCCACAAATTGCCGAAGGGCAAGGTTACCATATACGGAGGAAGCAAGAACGGGTCCTTTGTACGGAATGGCCTCTATTCCGTACTCTTCAAAGAGATCTAAGATCCTCAGCAGTTCTCTGGTCACAAAAAGGTTGTTGCGAGCGTTATGGCGAAAATGTTTCCGGAGCTGATTCAGGATTGCCGTTGGAAGAGCATCTCGACATGTCACGTCGATGTACCAGCAGAGAAGCGGCACCATCGCGTGCACACGAGCCATCCAGAATAAGTAAGCCCAGTCTAATTGCTTCTGCATCAGTGACCTCATCCGCTCTTCCCTCTCTGAGACTGCAGAACTCTGAGCGCAGCAAAGAAGTAACACGTCTTCCGGTCGAGTGGGCGAGACTACGTTTTTTTCATGTTTCGCCGACAAGATCTTCCTCCACCATCTGTACCAAGCGGGGAATACGCGAAAAGGATCGGTGGATCCTCAGGCGACAAATAGTGACGTTATTGACAAGATTTGCGCATTGGAACAAATGAACAGAAGACCCTATTGTGGGAAGTAATCGAACGCAATAAGAATGCCGAATCAGCTCCACGAAGGCGTCCTGAATTTGAAGAGACTCAATAGAGTGATCATTTCCTTCTGCAAGTACGTAGAGGCGGCGAAGCGGGATGGGTGATCTGGGAAAATCCCCGGTGACTCGGACGACCTGTTTCTCCATCGAAGGTTTGACACCGGGATAATTGTGAAGGTTGTGTGCTAAACTTGCGACGAGCTCCGCATCCAGTTTGAGCAACGGAAAGCCCGGGAAAACCATTGGCCTTTCCGCATCAAAATGAACAGCTGTCACATCATCCGTCAACCCGGCATGCCCTCCGGCGTTCAGGGCCGCAGCCAAAGTGGATTTGCCGCTTCCCTCTTTCCCAAGAAAGGCTACTGCGTTACGGCTTACGGCTACCGCACTCGAGTGCAACACGAGAAATCCCCGTTGGTGAAGCAGTACTCCCATGGCCGGCCCAAGGATGAAGAACTGGATAACGTCCTCCTTTACTCCTGGTGCCGGATCTACGATGATTTCCTGTCCGGCGCGAACCAAGAACCTCCCAACTTCTTCCCAGAAAAGGTAGGTCTCTGTTGCGGTAGTACGAAAATAACTTCCGTTTACGTCTCCATTTTCTGGTAGGGAGCCCACCTTGCCCAGTCGAACGATGACATCCGCGTCCACCTCTCCGGGCGACAAGCCCGGTAAGGGCAATGCGGACCTGATACCAAGACCATAGGCAAGGTAGGAAGACATCCTTTCTTTTTTCATTAGGAGGTGCGGCGTTATGGAATCCTCGAGGCAGTTGGCTGGCTGCCCTCCTTTGGCCCTGTTCCTCCCCCCTTCGTAATTTTCTCAACACCTCCGTAAATGGTCAGCCGTGGAGTGGAGTAGAGCTTCTTCGCGAGTTTGTTCAGGGAGTCGACCGCTCTGTTCTCCCCCGACATATCCCTATTTTGTTTCTTAGATTTCACCTGTTTTTCCTCCCTTCTTGATCACACTAATTTGCTCTGGATGACACCGTCGGCGAGATCCGGCGAAGCCACAGGGCCAAGGTCGCAGCCACCCAGACAGTGTACGCATCATAAAACATTCCCTTGGATTTGTATCGAACATATGCTTCACGCACAGTCCCAACGTCCAAATACTGATCGACGGACTCCAGATCATTCCAAATCACCTTTTCAAGAAGTTTTTCCTCGAAATGCAGCAGTGGGAGGAAAAACTCTCCACTAAGATTAGCCTTGACATTTCGCCACTGGACCTTCTCGGGAAGAATGCCATCCATGGCGCGACGAAGAATCATTTTGGTCCACCCTTCGCGTATCTTTTGGTCAGGTGGTAAAGCAAGGGAGAATTCCACTAACCGCTTATCAAAAAAGGGGTGGCGAGCTTCGATTGAAAATGTGGCAGCAGTCCTGTCGTACAATTCCATCGCAAATGGAATGCTACTCGAGTTAAGCGAATGCCAGTGCTCTTTTCTTAATTGCCCGAGCAGTCCCTCCTGATTTCTCCGCTGGTCCAGTCGCTGCGCCTGCCTGGTTCGACGACGAAAATGAGGGGTCATCATCTTCCTGCCGGCCCATGCCGGACCACCGGCCCCGCGCATGGACGTCCAAGCTCTTTTCATAGCGTCTGGGAGAAGAGGATACACGCCATGGCTCAGAATGACCCTCCCAGGTGCCGAATTTAGGCGCCTGGAAAGTGCTGCCAACTCCCTGGAAACGCTCCTCCATCTTTCTGTGAGCAGGAGGATCAACAGGTGATTCTCGCGCCTGTGTGACAGAGCGACATCACCGTCGGCTCCATCCAAGAGCACGCGGACCCCTTGCTTTTGGGCAGCACTGTACATAATCCGAACTATGAAGAGAGAAGTTGCATCGAAAGGTTCATCTTGACTCCAAGCGACCTGCTCCAAGTCAGTCATAAAGGAGTTCAGGCTGTCGGGCCGGATGATGTGGGGTTCAATTCCACCCATGCGGATGACTTCACCTATAAATGGACTCTCGCCACATTTGGATGGGTTGACGGATACACCCGAGAATGTGTGGAAATCTTGATTGGTCTCGTTTGCCGACAATTCCCTCGCAACGCAGACGACCGAGGAGGAGTCCAGGCCCCCACTCAACATTGATCCTACCGGAAAGGCGCTGCGTAAACGGCAGCGCACGGCCTCAACAAAAATTTCGCGAAATGCCTCAACGTAATCCTTGTCTGATCCTAGCCGGACTTCGCGGGAAGGGTCAAGTGACCAGTAGATTTGTACTTTCGCCATCTTACGGTCTGTAGTCATAAAGTGTCCTGGAGGGAGCCGAAATATATTATGATAGAAGGTCGGAGTTTTGTGTTCCCATTCGGTCTCCTCAAGGTACTCTCTAATTCTCACTTCGTTGAGACGGCGTGGTACTTCAGGAACACAAAGCAGCCCTTTGATTTCTGAGGCGAAGACGAACACCTGGCCAGGCTTGTGATAGTAATAAAGCGGTTTGACACCAAAATGATCTCTTGCACAGAAGAGAAGCTGCCTTCGTTCATTCCATATGACGAAGGCAAAGTCACCTATAAGCTTATCAAGGCAGCTCTCACCCCAGTGTTCGTAGGCTGCCAAGATTAGTTCACTGTCCGTGATCCCACTATTATGGACAATGTTGGCGCCCAAGAGGTTCAAAAGGTCGGCCCGATTATCGATTCTGGCGTCGGCTGTAATGGTTAGGTCACCCCTATCGTTAGTTAGTGGCAGTCTCTCCTGCAGAGATTCAGGCGTTGTCCACAACATTTGGTGGCACAGGCCCACGGACCCGTCATTCCATGCGCCCAAGCCATCTGGACCCCGATGTGCTAGCTTTTCCCCCATGCTTTCCAAGAGTTGAGGGTCAGCGGGCTTGCCGTCGAGGAAAAACACGCCACCGATTCCACTCACCGGATTTCCCCCTCCAGGACCAATAAAGGTGTGTATCCGGATACGTCAGTTCCGCCCATGATCACGGCATCATCTCCTTCTACCCACGCATGAGCCTTCAGTTCGCCATCGCCACCACGAGCCACACCAATGCAGACATGACCCGGTTTTCCCCACCATTCAAGCAGTACGCGCGCCGCCATGGCTTGCGCGAGGCAGTTCCGGGTGCCAAGCATGAAACGACCTACCATTTCCAGAGACCAGACGATTCGCTGTCCGGCAGATTTGATCTGCACTCCAGACGGTCGAGTGCGGATTCGCTGAAGACGAACCAGAAGATGGCACATGTTGCCAAACGATAGAAGCAAGAGGCCCAGCCTGATCACAAGAATTAGGAGTGCTGAGGAAATCAGAATGGCCTGATCAAATACGGGAAGACCCAGGAACTTACGAAGTCGTTTCATTCCTCACCTCGACGAGACCCTGCTCGACCATTTCTTGAGCCAAATCCAGAATGTCCTTCTCGCACCGCTCGGGATCCACATCATACTCTTTAGCGATAGCATCTCGTATCTCCTTGACCGAGATTTGAGACTGCAGAAGATTCCAGATGCGTGTCCCTATGGGATCCAGGCCAAAATATATACCAGATTTGAGATTGAGCATAACTGCCTCTTCTCCCAGGTCAGCGGAAACCTGATCCTTCGCAGCAACAATGATGGAATCAGCTGAAACTTTTTTCTTCATGTCCTTTTCCATCCAAAAACGCGGAAAACAACGTCTAGGACCGGTGACATACTAGTCTGCCGACAACCATAATTGTCTTGTGCATCCTATTGAGTGAACCATCTCCTGATGGTTCAGCATCATCGGGAGATGATGCAGTCCATATTTCGAATAACTAGCACGTTGTGCCGGATGACCCAGGCTAACATTTCACTTTTAATTTACACAATATTGTGTTTCGCACCATAAGCTATCCTACGAGTCCGTGACCTGGAGCACAATACTTAGGTATTTACATCAACGTCCACGTGGAAAACGGGATTTTGTTTGCTGATGTTGAAAGGGAGTTCATAAATTTAAAGTTTGTTGGAAGAATAGCACTAGAAGAGTGGACGCCCTGAAACGGAAAATACTTCTCATCTCAATATCAATAAGTTTTGCCTTTGGTCAGACTTGGCAGGTCAAAACTACAAATGGGAGAATATATAGAGACTGTATACCTGACCGGCTTGACGGGACCAAGCTCTACTTCACCCAAGAACGAGAAATCGACGGTCGATACTGGGATATCACCCTCACCTCCGGTCAGAGACATCGAAAGGTTACCCTAAGCGGACTGACCGGAGACACCCTCGATTTCAGTGTCAAATCGTATGATTTTCACATTCCACTCCGTGCGATTTACACCATAAAACCAACAGTAAGGTTTGGCAAGCAGGAGTGGCTAAGCCTTGCAAAGAGAGTTGTTCCTTACGTCGCCGGGTTGATGATTCCCGTGAGGCTTGCGCAAGAACCCCAGATGTCCCCCCAATCATCGGCGGGGACTTTTCCCTTGGCAATGGGTCTGGCTGTCGGAATAATTGGCGCCGTTGAATTGGCAAAGGTTTTTGAGAAACAGCCACCTGCTGTGGAGTTCCGCTTGTATGACATGACTCCAGTTGAAAGATTAGGAGCGGCCAAGGAGATTCTCATGAAGAGTAACCAGAAACTTTCCCCCGATCAAATCAAGGTGAATGTCAAGTCCTTGTCGGTTGGAAAGATAAAGGAAATTGAGCTTTCAAAAACGAGAAGAACGGGTTTCGCTGGAATCAAGCATACCGGACATCCGATCATCACCTCACTGGTGGGAATGGTCTTCGGAGCCGGATCCGGTTATTTCCTGGGAGCGAGCACTATTTCAGGGTGCGGCGGTGCGGATTGTGTACAATTGAAGCAGAGATTGATCTTTGCGCTCTCGGGATCAGGTGCCATGTTCGGATATCTGGGTGGGAGAGATGGAGACCGTGTCACTGCCTACTATACCTCTCATCTGACCTTCTGGGAGACAGAAGAAATCGTGCGCCGACTTGTTGCAACGGATAAGGTGACAGGCAGGGAAGATCGGGCAGAAGTCAATCAGTGATTTAGCACGGTGGTAGATAAACAGTTCTGCAGAACGTCAGGCTTGGCACTTTGTTGAAGACCGTGCCTTCGAGTATCTTGATGAAAATGGGTCTGAAATACTCCAAAGCGACGGTACTGCCGTCGAGCATCAGTCTGGCACTTCTTATTGGCCTTCTGACCCTTCCGGCCTTGCCTTCGGTTACACCTGCCCAAAATCTGCTTATAAAGACCAATACCGGAAAAGAATACAGTAATTGCGAGTCATATCACTCTGATGACTTGACTCTATATATCAGTCAGCCGTCCAGAAGACTCGCGGCAAGAACATGGGAAATCAAGCTTGTCTCGGGCCAGATTTACGCAAGGGTCCATCTGAAGGTGCCGAGAGACGACCCTCTCCACTTCGTAACGGGCTCCTATGGCGTGACAGTTCCGTTAGAAACGATAAGAGAGATCAGCTCGGTGGGAGAACGAGACCTGATTGCGCGGTGGCATTATCTTGGAGGAGCAGCTTCATTTGTGGGCGGTTTCCTGACCTGCAGGTTCCTGTCCTCCACCAACTTTTTCTCCCCTTCTTCCCCCGCGGGTCCTTTCCCACCTATACTTGGGGGAACTATCGCAACCGTTGGACTGCTCGAACAGGCGAGGAAACTGGCAAATATAGATCGAAGTATTCACTGTGACTTTTCAGGGATTACGGCACAACAGAGAATCCAGAGCGCCCGGGAGCTTTTCGGCCGCCAGATTGTCCCTTTTCAGTTAGGCGAAGGAAAGAAATTGGTGACAGCGATTCCTTTGATGGATATCGATCAGATTCATTCGTCCGCAATGATGAAGGTGGGTATCGCTGGATTGCGACTCCCCGTGGGCCCCCTCTTTGGTGCCGTGGGAGGTGCAGTTCTAGGGGGTGGACTGGAATATTGGATTGGAGCGAGTAGTATATCCGGGTGTGAGGGTGTGGACTGTGTGGAACTGAAGAATCGCGTGGTGACAGTCAGCGGCTCGCTGGGTGCCGTCCTAGGGTATCTTGGAGCCAGAATGAGGAATGATCCGACAGTGCATAACTTCTCTCGAATGACACCGTTGGAAAAAGTACCTCAAATTTCCGAGACAATGGCGGAAGAAAATGTGAAGGACTTTCCTGACGCGGAAACTGTTGATCTGGTCTACTTTGGGAATGGTTCAATCGTCAAAGGTAAAACCACCCGGGGGAAGCCCGGTAGTGAGGACAACATGTTACACTTTTCGCCTCAGGATACAAATAAACAAGGAGAATCGAGTGATTTTGGAAATCTGAAGAATGAGCTGATGTTTGAACTAGCCGAATCCTCCATAGAATCCCGGAAGATTCTTGACCTGATTGGTTTCCTGGGTTCATATGCTGGGACAATTGGGGGATACTACGCACTGGGAGGGGAAGATCTGGCAAGAATCGTTATTCCTGTGGTGGGGCCGTTCTTATTGTTGGAACCACCTCAGCAAAATACCCCACACACACCATTTCCCTTCAGACAATTGCTGCTGGTTGGATCGGGTCTGGTTCAGGCAGGCTTCCTGGGTGACTACATCATTTCAACCTGGAGACAGAAAAATCTGAGGAAGAAATACCAGTTCGGCATCTTCCCCTCCGGAAATGATCTCCATGTTTCTGTTTCGATAGCCTTCGATTTATAGTGTAACCCACCGCCCCCCCCTCACGCCTGAGGTCAAGCAAGATACGGGGGATCGCTGCGGTCTCCCCGATAGCCATCGGGTGACCTACATCCCAGAAGTTGTATTACCGTTTTGGTTAGGGTCTTCTGGTTTGACCCGCCCATTCTAGGAAGAATGGGTAGGGTCAGGGAATGGCGCCTGGGACTTAGGCATGACCTGTCTGTTGCTCCCCGTTTCCTCTGGAGTTGCCGGATCTTTGGTGGAGTTTTAAGCTTCCTCACAAAGGGAGCTCCCTTGGAGAACGCAATCTCCTCTCCTTCTCTCCTTCAGAAGCGTGGTGAAGGTATTGCCCCTTCCCTTCTCCAGAGTTATGTT
>JAZGBI010000004.1 GCA_036476315.1 Candidatus Neomarinimicrobiota bacterium
CGAGAGCGAAAGGGCATTCATATCGGGACTTGATCAAAACACTACCTACTATGTTGCGATCAAGGTGATGGATGACGAGGGTAACGCTTCCGGCATCTCTAACGTTGTGGTGGTCAATGCACTCCAAACGGTCTATTTCCTTGATGGTTTAGGCCGTAATGAAATTGGAGATCTTTGGGAGGCGTCGAACGATGTTGAAGTCGGCAACGGTGCTATGCGGACGGTAAGTACACTAGAAGATTGGAGTTCTTCTGCAGTTTTGAAGACACCGGTTTCCCCACATGAGGTTGGATTTCAGTGGATTGAGGCGGCGCAGGGAGAAATTGATAAGATTGGCGTCCTTCTTAAGCTCAGTGCAGCCTCTCTTTCGGCAGACGGATATATGATAAAGAGTGAAAGCGGATCCAATCAATTTCAATTATGGTCGATTCTGCAGGGCATCCCCGGCCAGATGTTAAATTCTTTTTCGCATGAATTATCGAATCCTGTTTCCGGTTCCATTCTGAGAGTCTTCATGTATTCTGACCTCTCAGGCCACCATTTCGCAGTCTTTGTAGACGATATTTTTTATGGGATCTTATCTGACTCCGCTAAAATTCTCGGCAATGACGCCACACAATATTGCGGAGTCATCTTTCGGGGAAGCGCAAACGTCGCAATGGATAATTTTTACTCATATTCGCCCCAGGCAGTCCCAAGTGATTTCGCCTACGTCTCCGGGGACGGACAGGAAGGTGCTATTCGCCAGGTTCTGGAGCAGCCTCTGGTCGTTCGGATCACCGACGCAATGGGTTCTCCGGTGTATTTTGGCAACGTAGACTTTGAAAAGATTAGTGGGGACGCCGGACTGTTGCCTCCAGCCCATCCGGATGGGACTGTTTTCATTGAAGCCGAACGTGGAATACTCGAGGCCCCAATGGTTAGGAAAAGGAAAGACAATGCATCGGGTGGTAGGTTTATCTGGGTCCCGGCTGGATCTGATGATGGCGGCAAAGCGACTTACAAATTCTATGTTCCTGAAAATGGTGAATATGTGATTTGGGGACGCGCGGAAGCAAGCTCGGGTTCAAAAGATTCCTTCATCATTGTCGTGGATGACAACGAGGAAATCACCTGGGATGTATTCCAGTCACAATATCAGTCTAGTTGGTCCTGGGATCAAGTTTCCTCCAGGGGACAAGGCGGAACGTCGAATCCGGAAGCGGATCCTTACGAGGTGTATTTGTCGCAAGGGATTCATACTCTGCAGGTTAAACAAATGGATGAGCAAGGAAAATTGGATAAAATGATCATAACCAAAGACCCGTTTTTCCTGCCATCCGGGACTGGCGGAGACGGATCCTATGCATCTGACGTCTCTGGTCTTTCGAGAGCGTATGTGGAGTTTGGAAGACAAGCGGGCGAAGTTGTGATCCGGGCCAGTACGCCTGCTCTCCCGGATTCAATCTTGTTTACGGTTCGATCTAATCCCGAACCGGCATTTAAGATTATAGAATTTTCGGGAAATGATCAACATGGAAAAGCAGGATTTCCATTGGCTAATCCCTTCGCCGTACTGATTGCTGACCAATATGACAATCCTGTTGCGGATTATCCGGTTGTTTTCGAAGTGGTTGAAGGAAACGGCCATTTTGAAGAATCTCAGCCGGTTTTCTCCGGATCCGATGGGATTGCTTCATCGGTGATGGTCCTGACCGCTGATGGACCTGATAATCGAGCGTTGGCGCACGCAGACGGGCTGCAAGGTTCTCCTGTTGAATTTGTCGGGACGGCAACATCTGGTATCCCTGTAAAAATACAGTACGTTTCAGGCTCAGGCCAGGTTGGCGCAGCAGGATCTATGCTGCCTTTTCCATTTGAGGCGAAGGTATTGGATGCTGTGGATGACCCAATCGAAGCTTATCCTGTGATTTTTGAGATCACATCCAACCTAGGTGGGACACTTTCTGTCGACACCGCGTACACCGATGCCAGCGGTACTGCAAGAACAAATCTTACAATTGGAGGTCAACTTGGCGAGTATGTCGCTCATGCCAGAGCAGACGGTCTCGAGAATTCGCCAATCGTGTTTTCGGCCTCTGTCGTTGCCGGACCAGCCTTTGGCCTGACAAAGGTTTCCGGGGACAGCGCAGCCGGTCTAGTCCTTTTTCCTCTCATCACACCGTTCGTTGTGCAAGTATCCGACGCATTTGGCAATCCCGTGCAGGGAGAGATCGTCTCATTCAAGGTTACGGAAGGAGGGGGTACATTTGTTGGTGGTGCGAGCGAATTGACCGACACGACAAACAGTTTTGGCCAGGCCAGTGCAAATTTGGTCTTGGGCGGGAATTTCGGAAACTTCACGAACCGCGTTGAAGTGCAGAAGGAGGGATTGCAGGGGTCTCCGGTCGAGTTTGTCGCATCTGCGCTTGCACCGACTGCATACGTGGTTAAACCCGTCGATGGTAATTCGCAGATTGGTCTAGTTAACGAACCTCTCGAGGCTCCTTTTCGTGTAAAAGTTGCAAATCCAATTGATGAGCCGATTAAGAATCACCCCGTTACTTTTCATGTGAAATCGGGGGGAGGCGTCTTTTTGGAGACCATAGATACCGTCCAAACCGTTCCGACAGATGAGCAGGGTATAGCTTCAGCCACCCTGCGCCTAGGCCCGGGAGTCGGACAGGATGTGAATATTGTCCATGTTACCAGCTCAAGCGGGCTGACCCCCCTGGTAGGATCTCCAGTCGTTTTCTTCGCTTCCGGCAATAATGACGCAGCAAAGGTATCCATAACCAGGGGAAACAATCAGATAGGTGTACGGAATAGTCAACTGGTTGAACCTTTTGAAGTTCAAGTACTTAATCACGAAGATCTGCCGGTAGCCGGTCATCCTGTGGAATTTAGTGTAATATCAGGTGGAGGATTCCTGGATTCCGGAAATGACACGGTGGTCGTTAGGAATACGAACGTGGTTGGAAAAGCTTCCGTTTTCCTCACTCTCGGAAACCAAATCGGTCTGAATAGCAATATTGTCCAGGTGACTTCTTCGGACGGATTCTCGCCGTTGGCGGGATCACCCACACTCCTTCAAGCATCGGCAACCGCAAGTGCCGCCTCTCAAATCGTGAGTCTTACCGGCACTCACCTGTCGGGAGTAGTCGGCAAGCCATTGTCTGAATCCACCCGCGTGAAAGTAACCGGTCCCAACGACCTACCCGTCGTTGAACATGAGGTCGAATTTCGAATCATTTCTGGAAATGGTAGAATTGTTGGCTCCCCTGTCGACAGTCTGTTGGTCATTCAGACGGATTCGAGTGGTATCGCAGAAATACAATGGATCTTGGACCAGAAAGCCGGGGTCCAACGTAACCTCTTGCAAGTCTCTACGAACAACGGAATCGAAGAGCTCGCAAATTCTCCGATAACGTTTCTTGCTGACGGACTTCCGGATCTGACCGATCCTGATAGCTCTGATATTTCAGTTACCACTCCGGTTTCTGCTGACGGACAAATGAAGTCAATTATTACGGTGGCTCTTCGTGACAAATTCATGAATCCGATCCCTGGCATGGAAGTTCGTATTTTCTCAAGCGGAGAACTGAACTTTCTTGAACAACCAACAACCTTAACGGACAGTCTGGGTAAAGTAATCGGGGCGATGTCGTCCATCAAGGCTGAGCAAAAGAATATTACGGTGAAAAACGTTACCGACAACATCGTTTTGAACAAAACGGGCATCGCGGAATTCGTCGCACTAAATGCAAGTCGCATCAATTTGGCCGCCGGCACCGGACAACAGGGCAGCGTGGGAACTGTGTTGTCAAGTCCGCTCGTCGTTTCCATAACCGATGCGTTCGACAATCCCCTCCCGAATCATCCGGTCTATTTCATACCGGAGACAGAAGGGAGTTTTATGATCGAAAGTCAGCCGGT
>JAZGBI010000005.1 GCA_036476315.1 Candidatus Neomarinimicrobiota bacterium
TATGTTTTGGGACACCGATGAAGTCTTTGCGGCAATCACCCTATTTCGTCTTAACCTGGATTCTAGTTGCCGTCTTCACTATACAAGGTCAGAAAATCTCCGGTCCCGGAGGAGAAGGGACGGAGGAGGCGCAGGTCAGGGATCGTCCACTATCCCTGAGATTTACGGAAAGCGACTGGGACATTCCCAGGAGCGTGACACTTTACGGTCTTGATGACGATATTGGTGACGGTGATCAGGTCTACACGGTGATCACGGGGCCAGTTGTCTCTGATGACACGAATTATCACGCATTGGACCCACTCGACGTTTCTGCTGTCAATGTGGACGACGACTGGAGTGGAATCGTAGCAGCTTCCCACCGGATTCTGACCACCACGGAAGCAGGGGGCACCGACACTTTCTCGTTAGTGTTGACCTCACAACCCGCAGCAGATGTCACGGTTTTCCTGAGCAGCAGTGACTCCATGGAGGAAACCGTCTCACCATCTTCGATCACATTTACCGGTGACAATTGGAATGTGGCGCAACGGGTCACCGTTACCGGGGATAGTTCCGACGGCGAACAGATTTACGGTGTCGGGGTCGGTCCCGCCATCTCAGACGACGATAAGCCCGGTATTCTGCTCTCCACTACCACCGGATTGACCACGGTTGAGGGAGCGAGTTCAGCATCGTTCATGATTCGTCTGGCCAGCGAGCCGCTTGCAGAGGTCACGATTCCCCTGAAAAGTTCGAACTCCACAGAGGGAGCCGTCTCGCCATCCTCGGTCGTATTTACTCGCGATGACTGGGAAATAGACCAAGGCGTGACCGTCACCGGCCTGGATGACGATGAGAACGATGGGAATCAGCCCTACAGTGTGGTGGTTGAAGCCGCGGTTTCCGAAGACGCCGGTTACAACGGTATTGACGCAGCCGATGTTACGGTGACCAACATGGATGATGACGGTCCCGGGATTATCGTTAACGTGACCGAAGGCCTCACGACAACCGAGGCGGGAGGGGAATCCTCCTTTATGGTCTGGTTAGCGTCGCAGCCCACGGCTGATGTCCAAGTGACGTTGAGAAGTTCAGATCAGACGGAAGGGAGCCTCTGGCCTCCACAAGGTTCTCATGAGGGGCAGTTTCCGCCATCGGATTGGCCGGAGAGAATAAGGGGGTGGATGGTGGGGAATTACAGAGGTGTACTCGTGGGCGCGGTGGTGGGAGGAGGCGCTGCGGCGTGGATTCTTCTCGGTAATGAGGAACAGCCGGTCATCCTGACGCCTGAATTTCCTCGTGTTCCGTAAATCCAGCGGATCTACGTTCTCCATGCGATCACGTACAGCCAGTTTCGGGGGACGGATTCGATCCCCAATTCCTTGAACGTCTCGATAGCCCCTTTTTGGAGGGAGTCACTGCCCTTATCCAGAGGAACACCCGGCATGACGCCGTCGATGAAATCTTTGAACTTGCTGATACTCAGCCATCCGTTGAGGGGCATATGTACAGTATGAATCTCCCGTCTCCTTATTCTCAATCCATGCTTCGTCAGTAACTCTTCGTACTCCTCTGGAGCCAGCTGTTTTCGGGCTTCCACTTTCTCGGACTTGATGGGGAACAGTTCATACGTCCTTTTCAAGTATTTCAGGGACTTCAGCATCCACCGGCCGTAGAATTGCCTCGATTCGGTGGGTTGTCCTCCTCTGAAAAAGGATGTATTAAAGGCAAACACGCCATCGGGTCTCAGGACTTTCTTGACTTCCTTCATCAGCTTGTTCTTGTCCTTGATGTAATGAATGGCATTACAGAATATGATGGTGTCGGCAGATCCCTTGACCGCCTCGGAGAACCGCTCCGCTCCAATCTGGACAAACTCCAGGCTGGCATTCTTGAAACCTCGCAGATCTTTCATGGCCTGCCGCAGGGCGGAGGCTGACTGGTCGACTCCGACCACAACAGATGTTCCTGTATTCTTGAGTTTGTTCAGCACCAGCTTGATGATTGCCCCCGTTCCGCAGGCAAGGTCGATGATTCTCTGTCTTGACCCTATGTCGATCATTTCAATCAAACGGGCATTCAGTTTTTCGTAGAAATTTTCCTGGGCGAAATCTGCGAAAGAGAAATCCTTTGAGGTCATGTTCCGTTTACTCCTGTTGTGAAGACGAAGATTTGCCGATGGAATTCAAATCCTCGCTCCAATTGTAGTGCAACAATTCTTCCGCGTCAAGCATTTTGTTCCCGTGAGGGTAATCCCGGAAGCATGTAAGAAACTGTGGTCTTATCATAGCCGGTTTGTTAATGGGTTTCAATTTATTCAGTGAATACCTGGTGCTTTTTTCCTGTCGTTTTCTTTATGCCAAAGGCATCCCTGCGGGAGAAGAAAACAACGAAAATCTCAAGATCCTGTGGAGAATCGTCGCCGAAGAAATATTCAGCCTGGTTTTCGGCTCGCCAAGGGATGAATCTGACTCCCCCGATTGTCATCGGGGTCAAACAGAAATTCATCCTATTCTTTCGCTCACCTCTCCGCAGGATCCTTCGGAAAACCATACGAGGCTGAATATTTCTAATGCGACACCCATAATCAAGAAAACGGCCTTAAGATCGTCTCGCCGGTATTCGTGGAGGTGGAGACGCGGATCATCTCAAGATCCTTCGGAGAATCCATGACTGTCTGAGACCCGCAGAATGCGGGGCGAGTTTCATGGATTCCCGTGGCTCCAACCGACACGGGTGGGTCCCGCGCGGGCGGGATTCAGCCAAGTTTCTTTTGCAGTACTTTTCTTACGTTAAGATAAAGTACGAGACAAAGCCACAGTGTAGATAATCCCACGACGAGTTGTGGGGGGAGTATAAGGAACGGAAGTTCCTGCGGTAGTATCCCAATTGAACAATCGCCACAAGATTTTACATGCATACGGTAATCCCTGTAATACTTTCAGCTCAATTTGAAAAGCGTTAGTTTTGGAGGTCATGAGTGAGCCGATTCGAATTGGACTCGTGGGATTCGGCAGGATCGGCCGGAATATTTTCCGGCTTGGGTACAAGAATCCCAACTATCATTTTGTAGCCATCAGCGACCTGGCTGAACCTGAGTCCCTTCATTACCTGTTGATGAAAGATTCCGTTCACGGACCCATGAAAGATGACGTCGTTCTCGAGGGGAATTACATAAGTGTTGATTCCCAGAGGGTTAGACTGGTCCCCGGGGGCGGTCCGGGGGAAATTCCGTGGGATTCATTAGGAGTGGACGTGGTCATCGACGCAACGGGAAGATTCAGACGGTATGTAGATCTAAAAAAACATCTTGCTGCCGGCGCCGGCCGTGTTTTCGTGACGACACCTCCCGAGGATGAGATTGATCGCATTGTGATTATTGGGCTGAACGACAGTGACATTTCTGTGAATGATCGAATCGTCTCCTCTTCATCTTCCACGACTCAGGTACTGGCACTGATGGTGAAGATTCTTGATGAGACTTTCGGTGTGAGAAGGGCCATGATGACCACGGTTCACGCATACACGGCGGACCAGCCGCTGGCCGATGCCCTCAGAGCGGATCTCCGCCGGAGCAGGTCGGCTGTAGAAAACATCATACCCAACGACACGTGGTCGCCGGACATCGTGGAATCATTGCTGCCCAAGTTCAAGGGTAAGCTGGCGGGAGTGGCGTTGAATGTTCCCGTGCCCGACGGTTCATGTGTGGATCTCACCACTCAGCTTGAGAGATTGCCGTCGGTTGAGGAAATAAACCGTGCCGTAAAGAAGACTGCCGAAGGTGAGTTGGCGGGGATAGTGGGTTACACGGAGGATCCCATTGTTTCCAGTGATGTGATTGGGGCCAGTGAGTCGATGATTTTCGATGCCGATGCCACTTTTATTACCGCCAACGCCCTTTTGAAGACGATCTGCTGGTACGATAACGGGTGGGGTTTCTCGAAACGAATTCTGGAACTGATTGACCGGTATCATTCATTATCCCAAAAACAGCCAACGGGAAAGGCCGCTGCATGAGAGTTGCCATCAATGGATTTGGCCGGATCGGGAGAACGGTCTTCCGGATTCTGAACGAAGGGTCTGATCCCCAGGTGGTGGCCATCAATGACATTGCTCCGAACGATGCTCTGGTATACCTGTTGAAATATGATACGGTAATGGGGCGATTTGAGGACAAGATCTCTCTGGAGGATAAGAATCTCATCACGAGCCGGCACAGTGTGAAAATGTTGGAAGAGCGCGATCCGGGTGGTTTGCCCTGGAAGGATCTTGGCATCGACGTTGTCGTGGAGTCGACGGGTGTGTTTCGGACGAGAGACAAGATCTCACCCCATCTCGATGCCGGAGCGAAACGAGTCATTCTGACAGTTCCGGCGAAGGACAAGATTGACCACACGGTGGTCATCGGGGTGAACGATCAAGAACTCAATCCGGATCACCGGATTGTCTCAAACGCCAGTTGTACCACCAATTGTCTTGCACCCATGGCAAAGGTTTTGAACGATGAATTCGGAATCGACTACGGCGTAATCAACACCATCCATGCGTACACCAATGATCAACGTCTCGCCGACGTGCCTCATACCGATTGGCGCAGAAGTCGCGCCGCCGCGGAAAATGTGATTCTCACCAGCACGGGTGCTGCCCGTGCCGTTGGGAAAGTCCTGCCGGAACTTGATGGAAAGCTTGACGGTATTGCCATGCGGGTTCCTGTCCCCGACGGCTCCGTCGTCGATTTTGTCTGCCAGGTCAGGAAAGATGTGACGCCGGAATTGATAAATGAGGCTGTGTTGGACGCGTCCACGAGCGGATCCATGAAGGAGATTCTGGAGTATTCAACCACCCCCATCGTTTCCACTGACATCATTGGCAACCCTCACTCTTCTGTCTATGACGCGCCGTTCACAAGGGTTTTGGAAGGAAACCTCGTGAAAACGTTGAACTGGTATGACAACGAGTGGGGTTACTCCAACCGTGTCGTGGACCTCATAAATATTTTTCACGATTGGGACTGACCCCAGTCCCGTTTCAGTTTCATTTTCTGTTTATATCATAAAGGAATCCCTCCTTTTACCATCGTGGGGATGAAGCATGTAGAGATTTGTGGGTTTATCATAGCCCGTTTGTTCATGGGCTTTCGTTGAGGTCAACACCCGCACCGTACTTGAATCCCGTAGCTGGTTTTCTCTTCACTTTTTCTCGATTTCGTCGGTATGACACTTGATCATTAGCATAACAGGATCCTCCAGAGAATCGTCGCCTTGTGAGGATCTTTGTTCTTTTTGTCCCCGAAGGGTCGGGATCTTCGACTTGATACAAAAAGCACCAAAAAAATCAAGGCTGGATTCCTCCGGGCTGAACCGTCGTTTGTTTCCTGCCCGCCTGCTCCCGAAGAATGAGGGCGGGCAGGGAAAGAAACCAAACTCTCCAGCCCAAGCGGTATTCAGCTTGTCCGTTCGTAAGGAAGTGTAGCCGGGACAAGGATTCTCCGCAGGATCTTGAGATTTCTTGACGGAAACTGCCTCCGGTTCTATTTCGCCCGAAGGAATCAGGCCGGTTTAGAAACATTGATAGTCGACAACATTGCGGAGATGTTGAGACAGTTGTGGACTCTCCAAACGGAGTTATTCGGATAATCGTTCGGGCTAAATATTTCAGATACGTCAAAATGAGAGCGAGAGTATCCTTCTTGGTGCCGATGAATCGGCACCATCAGTGGCCTTAAAATAATTTGGGCAATAGAAGGGATGCCAAGTCTGTGGAAGAGAATCAATGACTGTTTGATCCCGCCCTGGCGGGAGAGTTTAATTGATTCCCACGGGCGCGGGCAGCCCCGCCCGAATTATTTTTCAGCCAAAGGCCTTTTGGTACTTTTCTGCCCGAGAAAAGTACAGTAGAAACCACGTTGCAGATAATCCCACGGCGAGAATGTGGGGGATGAGTGAAACGAAAGGAAATCCGCGGGGGGGGCAGCACTCGGATTGGACAATCGCCACAGGATTTTACGTACTTCCCGTGGAGGAACTATGCCTTGGCAACCATGTTATTGCATGATAATTTACTGCTTGTACTCCATCAAACTTGAAAAGCGGGAGGTTAACGAATGGGATCTGCAAGTCAG
>JAZGBI010000006.1 GCA_036476315.1 Candidatus Neomarinimicrobiota bacterium
TCTTTCCACATTCCTTGTGTCCGCCAACATGAATTCACACTGAGTTCCGTTTTCCGTCTCTCCAAGGATCCCGTACTGCTTGCAGTAATTCTCTTTTCCCCGGGTGCAGAACGTACATTCACCGCAGTAAGTCCCTGGTTGAATGATGACCTCATCCCCCTCTTCCCACTGTTCTGCTCCCCTTCCAACCTGAGTGACTACCCCGCTTCCATCGCTTCCAAGGATGATGGGCAGGGGAGTGCGTGGAAGGCCCTTTCTCACCCAGAGATCGAGATGGTTGATGGAGGCTGCCTTTATTTCAACGAGGATCTTGCCGTCAGGACAGACCGGTTCAGGGATCTCTTCCCAACGGAGAACTTCTGGTCCGCCGTACTCGTGGATCCGGACCGCCCTCATTTACCGGTTGAGAAGGGAGTCCGCCCGCTACTGGTCGATATCTTTGTATTCGGCATCCCGGATGTCTTCCTCTCGAATTGTCAGTGAGTCCGACGCTTTTTTGTCCTTGTTGTCGGATTCTCGCCTGGTGAGTCGGGGCAATATGGAGCGAAGGAGCCTGAAAGTGACGTAACCGAGAAGAAGGAAAAGGAAATACTTCATTCCCCAAAGTCCACGGTGGGATTGAAGAATTTGGTTCCGCTTACAGGTTGACGAATGTACCGGATAACTTCTTCCAAATCATCCTCGTTCTTCACGAAATCTATGTTGTTGGTGTTGATGATGAACAGGGGACTGTCCTGGTACCGGAAGAAGAATTCATTGTATACCTGATTAAGAGCATCGATGTACTCTCTCGATACGTTTCTTTCAAAATCCCGGGACCGGTCGATGATTCTCTCAATAAGACGATCCGTATCCGCCTGAAGGTAAATCACTAGATCAGGACTCATGACGGTTCTTTCCAGAAGATTTGCCACCGTGTCATACAGTGACATTTCTTTTTCGTTCAGGTTAAGAGAGGCGAAGAGTCGATCCTTTACAAACATATAGTCCGAGATTATCATTTTGTGGAACATGTCGATCTGGCGCAGTTCCTGTTGCTGGCGGTACCTGCTCAACAAGAAAAATACCTGCGTCTGAAAGGCGTAACGTTCGGGATCACGATAGAAGTCAGAAAGGAATGGATTCTCCTCGAATTTCTCCGCGATAAGCTTCGCACTCAGTCGTTCGGAGAGAAGTTCTGCAAGACTCGTTTTGCCGACGCCAATCACACCTTCAACTGCGATGTAATAAAGATTCTTCACATCCGGTCCGGCCTCGCGTACGGTTCCACTCTTGAGGAGTCAGGACACTTTTGAAACGTCATTCTCACCGTCTCCCCAGAATCGGGACAAACAAAATCAGGAGCAATATCATTGAGGGGAGTGAGCACAAACCTTCGCTCGGAGTACTGTCTGTGGGGAACCCGAAGATTCATACTCTCAATTACGAGGTCCCCGTAAAAAATGATATCGATATCAACGATTCTCGGCTCGTTCTTCCTGGAAGCCGGCCTGCGGCCCATATAACGCTCAAGCTTCTGACATTCCACCAGGAGTCTATGAGGCATAAGGTCCGTAGCTATCCTGACGGCACAATTGAGAAAATCGGGTTGAAGTCTGTTGTATAAGGGCTCCGTTTCATACAACTGAGAAACCGTGAGGACAGAGATACGGGGATGAGCCTCCAGTTCCGAAAGGGCCACCTCCAAATTATGGTGTCTATTGTCAGTATTGGACCCGATACTCAAAAAGACGTTTGATCTTTCAGGAGCTGTGACGGTCTCTTTCAATCTCGACCTCCACACTGCCCATCACACCTTTTACGGGTGCGTGACGCTTCCGTACGTTCACCTGCACACTGTCCACCTGGTACTTTTCGAGGATAGAATTGGCAATGTGGCCGGCCAGCGTTTCGAGAAGAAAAAACCTCTTGTCCGTCAAGCAATCATGGACGGTTTGATAGACTTCGGAATAGTCGATTGTTCTTTTGAGACTGTCAGAGGTCGCCGCGTCGGCCAGACTGGCACGCAGTTCCAAGTCGACTTCGAACGTCCCACCTCTATCCTGCTCAGATTCGTCTACTCCATGATATCCATAGAATAACATGTTGTTAAGTCTGATTTTGCCCATTTCAGTTTCGCCTTTTATCAATCGAATTTAGGCGTCAGACAGAGGAGAGTCAAGGTCAGTAAGAACCAAGCTCCAAGAGCCAAGGTCCAAAAGCCAAGAACCAAGATCAAAGTCTAAGTTTCAAGGATCAAGTTTCAAGTAACAAGTATCAAGTTTCAAGTAACCAGGTTAGACGTTGAAGGTTAGACGTTGGACGTTCGACGTTCGACGTTAGAGGTTAGACGTTAGAGGTTAGACGAATCAGATATCACACCTCACTCTCCAGTTCTCCTCCTCCACAGGAGACCCTGCGGGTCAAAGGAGTTCCTACGGAACAATTCTCCATTCATCCATTATCAATAGTCAATAATCAATAGTCAATTGTCAATAATCAATTATCAATTCTCTCCAAGAATTGAAAAAAGCCCCATCCCAGATTCTCGGGACAGGGCCTGATTGTGTGCCTGGTAACGAGGGGAGAATTAGTACATGTCACCCCCTGGTGGCATGGGTGGTACTTTAGGTTCCTCCTCAGGTATCTCAGCCACCAGAGCTTCAGTCGTAAGCAGCAATCCGGCGATTGAGGCAGCATTTTCAACCGCCACCCGAGCCACCTTCGTCGGATCGACGATTCCTGCCTCGAGCAACTTTCCGTACTTCTCATTCTGGGCGTCAAAACCGTAGTCACCCTTCCCCTTCATCACTTCTTGAACGACAATGGAAGATTCGTGACCCGCATTCGCCGCAATCCACCGGAGCGGTTCCTCGAGAGCCCGGCGGACGATCTCGACTCCCACCTGCTGCTCGCCAGGAACTTTTATCTTATCCAGTTTATTCAGAGTCCGAAGCAAAGCTACACCACCACCGGGAATAATCCCTTCTTCCACGGCCGCTCTTGTGGCATGCAGGGCATCCTCGACACGGGCCTTCTTCTCCTTCATCTCCACTTCCGTGGCCGCGCCCACATTCAGTACTGCCACCCCACCGGATAGCTTAGCGAGACGCTCCTGCAGCTTCTCCTTGTCATAGTCCGACGTGGTTTTTTCAATCTGTACCTTGATTTCGTTGATGCGGGCCTTAATCATGTCTTTGTCACCGGCACCGGAGATGATGGTAGCGTTATCCTTATCGATCACGATGCGTTTCGCAGATCCGAGGTACGCGAGAGTCGCGTTCTCGAGCTTGTAGCCCTGTTCCTCGGAAATGACCGTGCCACCCGTAAGAACCGCTATGTCCTGCAGCATCGCCTTTCTTCGATCCCCGAATCCGGGCGCTTTCACTGCGGCAACTTTCAAAGTGCCTCTCAATTTATTGACAACGAGAGTGGCCAGGGCCTCCCCCTCGATATCTTCTGCGATTGCCAGAAGACTCTTGCCTGCCTGGGCGGATTTTTCGAGGATCGGTAGGAGGTCTTTCATGGTACTGATTTTCTTATCATGGATAAGAATGTGAACATCCTCCAGGACCACCTCCATCGACTCGGAATCGGTTACAAAGTAAGGCGACACGTACCCGCGGTCGAATTGCATCCCTTCAACCACCTCAACTGTTGTTTCCATCGCCTTTGCTTCTTCCACAGTGATAACTCCGTCCTTACCAACTTTTTCCATTGCGTCGGCAATATGTTTGCCAATCTCAGGATCATTGTTCGCGGAAATGGACGCCACCTGGGTTATCTCCTGCTTTCCGGGAAGATCCAGACTTTGCTCCTTGAGTCCTTCCACCACAACTTTTACCGCCGCATCGATACCACGCTTGATGTCCATGGGATTGGCCCCCGCTGCGACATTCCTCATTCCTTCGGTAACAATGGCCTGGGCAATGACGGTCGCGGTCGTGGTACCGTCACCCGCCACATCCGACGTTTTCGACGCCACCTCACGAAGCATCTGAGCTCCCATATTCTCAAGAGGGTCTTCAAGCTCGATCTCTTTCGCAACCGTTACCCCATCCTTCGTTGAGGTCGGGGCACCGAATTTCTTTTCCAGAACCACATTTCGACCCTTGGGCCCAAGTGTAACTCTTACCGCCTTCGCCAGCTTGTCAACGCCTCTTTTCAATGCCCTTCTCGCATCTGAACCGAATTCAATTTGTTTCGCCATTAGTCAATCTCCTTTTTCTCTTATCCGTTCCAAGGATTCATCTGCTATGATCCTTCGGACATTTCATTCATAAGATAGCGAGAACGTCACTCTCTCGCATGATACTGTATTCTGTGTTGTCAATAGTGACCTCAGTCCCGGAATACTTGCCGTAAAGAATCTTGGCACCTTTCTTGAGCGTCATCTCAATCAACGTACCTGCATCACTGTATTTTCCTGGACCCACGGCAACCACGGTTCCCTGTTGAGGCTTTTCCTGCGCGGTGTCCGGAAGAATAATACCACCTGCGGAGATTTCCTCGGGTTCGGCGGGCTGAACAACTACTCTGTCTGATAAGGGCTTAATCTTCAGTGCCATTGTAAACTCCTATACTTTGTGAGTGAACTCAATAACTATCCCTTGTTTCAGGTGGCGAATTTATAATCTCTCAAGAGCCATATCAACACTTTTTGGCACTCTGACTCAAAGAGTGCTAACCTCCCTCATATTGTGGGACCAATCGGAGAATTATTCATCGGAAAAACGGGGCAAATGCATATGTATATGTTTTACCTGTAGATAACATCTGTTCCATCTTTGTTGATGAATAATTCAGGCTAACAAATGAATTCTTACTCCCCGGTACTGCCGAATCCACCTTCTCCCCGGCTGGTGGAACTGAGTTCGTCTACAATCTCAAATTCCACGGGGGAGCCTGTCATGGAAACAAGCTGGAAAAGACGCTGACCAGGTTTCAGGGTGTACGATATGTTCTTGATATTGTCACAATATGCGATGAGCTCTCCCCGGTACCCGCTGTCGACTATACCCACGGAGTTCGACATTCTCAGCGGTGTTTTCGAGATACTCGACCGGGGCACCAAAAGATACGGTTCTCCTTTCTCCGATTCGCAGGCAATGTGGAAGCGGACCGGCTTTGTTTCGCCGGGAAGGAACGTTGTTTGTTCAACAACGAAAAGGTCGAGACCGGCATCCCCCGGATGGAAATGACCATGTTTTCGGTACATCTCTTCCACGCGACGCGAAAAGGCTTTCATCTTCAGATGCATAACTATCCCCTTTCCAAAGCCAGATTCACCCTATTCTCCCACCACCTTTCTCCATATCAGGAAGACAACGGTGCCCGACGCCACGAACAGAAATCCCAAGAAAGGCAAAAAGCTTCTCTGGGAAAGATAAAACTGAATAACGCCAACAGAAATAAACAGGCAGCTTATGATGTACGCAATGGGAATCCATGGGTAGGCCGGGGTCTGAAACCGGTCCCTCTTGTGTTTCGTATCAATCTCTTCCATTTTGCGTGCCCTGAATACCGTGGAAATGGTCAGTGCGGAAAATAGCACCATGACAACAGTGGTCGAATCTACAAGTTTTTCGAGGTCCAGTAGATGAATAAGTACAATGCTCCACACTCCCTGGAGGACCAGAGCTACGACAGGAGTGCCGAGGGTCGGTTGAACGTGTGCCACTTTTTTGAAAAAGACACCATGTTCTCCCATAGACTGCACAACCCGGGCGCCCACTTGCACGGCAACCGACAGCGAACTGAAAACACTCACGAATATGAGCGCAGTGAGGAATAGTTCCCAGCCCCGGGTCGAAACCGACCTCAATGCCGACAAGGGTACCATGGGATCACCGCGCATGGCATCGATTCCCATCGCAGAGAGAAATGCACCGTTAACAAAAAGATAGAGCACCAGAGTTGTGACGGTTCCAGCAATGAATGCTATGGGCAGGGCTCTACCGGGGTTTTTCACTTCTCCCGCCACGTAACCCACGGCATTCCAGCCACTGTACGCAAAAAAGATGGGAACGAGAGCCCTAGCAAATCCTCCCATGGGCGATGCCGGTTCGAAAGGAGATCCCGCTCCCGGTTTCACTTCACCGGTGGCGGTGAAAAGAACATAGCCCAGAAGCAGAATGCCTACCGCCTTCAGTAGAGTCAATACCGACTGAAAACGCGCTCCCACGGTTACTCTGAGACTGTGGAGAAGGGTGTAGAAAACGATGATGAATGACGCAAGAGATTCTGCAGACGTATCTGCCGATTTCAGGAAGGGGATAATTTCAAGGGCGTACCTTGCGGAAAACACGGCAAGAATGCCAATGGAACCGCTCTGAAAAATCGCAAGACTCATCCATCCATAAAGGAAAGCTGGATATCGTCCGTAAACACGGCGAAGATAGAGAAAATCGCCCCCTGTGTGAGGAAACTTCGTTGCCAGCTCCGCCGTGGTGGCAGTCCCCCACAATGCCATGAGTCCTCCAAAGACCCAGGCGAGCATGAATGAGACGCCTCCGGAGACGGGGGAGGCGGCATACCCGGCGAGGAGAAAAACACCCGAGCCGATCATGCTCCCGGTCACAATAGACGCGGCATCGAAAGCATTTATGATGCGCCTGGGAGATTCGGTGTGCAATAGAATGGACCTGCCTGACCCCCGATCCCCGCGAACCGGTGGTTGAAATCTACTTAGCGTTTTGTTGGTAGATGGTTCGGATGGGAAAGGGGATATTGATCCCTTCCTCCTTGAACCGTGTATGAAGGCGTTTTATGAATTCATGAACGACGGCGTGTCGACCCGCATAGTCAGTGGCCCTCAGCGAGACGCGAAAATCGATACTTGACTCCCCGAAACTGGTGAACCTCATGCCCGGTTCCGATCCAGGAACGCCACCGGGGACGTTCTCCATCACTTCCTTCGCAACATCGAGGGTGACACGTTCCGCGTGTTCTAGATCGCTGTCATAACTGATACCGCAGATTACCCTCACGGCCATTTCTTTAGCTGGTACGTCGAAGTTGGTTATGAGGGCCGTGGACACGCGTGAGTTTGGAATAATGATAAGATTGTCCTCCCGGTCTCGAATGTTGGTGTCCCTCCAGGAAATATTTTCTACGGTCCCCCTCTCCCCACTCTCAAGGGCCACTATGTCTCCGGGCTTCAATTTTCCGGAAAGGAGTATGTGCAGGCCCGCGAAGAAATCCGAAAGGGTATCCTTCAGGGCGAGGGAAATGGCGAGGCCCCCAATGCCCAGTGCCGTTAACAGCGGTGTAATGGACACTCCCAAAGTCTGGAATAGAATCAAGAAGCCGATTGCAATAACAATGATCCGGGCCAGATTGGCAAACATGCTGGTGGATGGCAGGGCACCACCCGTACTTTCCGAGTAGAGCTGCAACAACCCCACCGCAATCCTCGACACGGCGAGAGTAACTGACAGGATTATCAGGGTAGCCACAACGGTCTGGAGTGTGCGGACAAGTTGAGGGGATAGAGGAGAATTCTCCATCGCGAGATAGAATCCACCCAAAAGTAGCCAGAGCAGTACGGATGACTGCACGGCTTTCAGGATAATATCGTCGCCTCTCCACCTCGTCCGCTGCGCCAGGGTTATTAAACGACGGTGGACGTATGTTCGAAAAAGCCAGCCCAAGATCAGGCTGCCTAAAATAATCCCCGACGGGATCAGATATTTGGTGACACCTTCTAACTGAGACAGCACTCCACCTCCAAAATTATGCCTGATTTACGGAGCCACGAATAGGCAAACAATTACTTCGCAAGTCCGTCAGGCTTCGTAGTCCAGTACCCACATCTGCCTGTCCAGGCTCCGGTACTGAATGGCTTCGGCCAGGTGCGATGGCTCGATTTCCGGTTTGCTTTCCAGATCAGCAATCGTTCTGCCCATCTTCAGGATTCGATCGTAGGCGCGAGCAGAAAGACCGAGCTTTTCCATAGCCGATTTCAGCAGTTTCTTCCCTGGGCTGTCGATTCGACAGAATCGGCGAATCTCCTTACTCTCCATGTGAGCATTGCAGTATTTTCCATCGATAGCTTTGAACCTGTCCAATTGAATCTCCCGTGCTCGTTCCACTCGTTCTCGAATTGCTTCAGATTTTTCACCGGCGGGCTTCTCGGACAGCTCTGAAAAGGAAACGGTAGGTACCTCGACGTGAAGATCGATCCTGTCGAACAACGGACCCGAGATGCGCCCCATGTACTTCTGAATCATCTGGGGTGTGCAGGAGCACTCGTTGTTGGGATCTGTGGCATAACCGCAGGGACATGGGTTCATCGCAGCCACAAGCTGGAAATTTGACGGATAGCTCACCGACACAGCCGCCCTGGAAATGGTCACCTCCCTGTTTTCCATGGGCTGACGCATGACTTCCAGAACATTTCTCTTGAACTCCGCAAGTTCATCGAGAAAGAGGATTCCGTGATGAGCCAGGCTTACTTCACCGGGCTTTGGTATGGTTCCCCCACCAATAAGTCCCGCATCACTGATGGTGTGGTGGGGTGACCGGAAGGGGCGCGTCGCAATCAATCCCGTATCTTTCGAAAGAACTCCCGCCACCGAATGGATCTTCGTCGTTTCCAGCGCCTCATCGAGCGTGAGATGAGGAAGGATGGTCGGCAGCCGCTTGGACAGCATGGTCTTTCCCGAACCCGGAGGTCCGATCAAAATGGCATTGTGGCCTCCTGCCGCCGATACCTCGAGAGCCCGCTTCACTTGCTCCTGTCCCCTCACATCCTCAAAATCGACATCGTATCGCAGGCTTGCCCTGAATAGTTCCTTCAGATCGATCTGAGTGTGAACAATAGAAGAAGTTCCATTTAACACCTCAACCACTTGTTTAAGTGATTTCGCACCGGCTACTTTAATCCCGTCGGCTACGGCAGCTTCCTTGGCATTCTCCTCCGGTACAATCAGGCCACTCACACCCTTCTGTGCGGCAGAAATGGCGATAGGGAGGGCACCCCGCACTGGTCGCAACAGTCCGTCGAGGGAAAGTTCCCCCAGAAGCCACAGGTTTTCCAGATAGGTCCCCTCCACCTCTCCAAGAGCGGCCAGTATACCAATGGCGATGGGAAGATCGAATGCGCTCCCTTCCTTCCGGATGTCGGCAGGGGCCAGATTAACGATGGTTTTCTTACTTGGAAATCGAAACCCTGAATTCTTAATGGCCGTTACGACCCGTTCCTTGCTTTCCTTCACCGCGCCTTCCGGCAGACCCACGGTGGTGAATTTCGGTATGGGAGAAGCGGTTAAATTCGCCTCGATCTCCACCCTGTAGGCGTCTATTCCGAGGATCGCACTTGAGAGGACCTTTGCGTGCATCAAAATTACACCTTACCGGGACACGATATGAGTCCCTTTACCGCCAGAAATGGAAGCACTATGTAGATCAAAGTGTCCCTGGTCAGATAAAACAGAAAAAAGGCACCCAGCACCCGCCACCCTTTCCTGCGAAGTAGCAGCCTGAATCCGCCTTCGCGAAAAATTGACCGCCAATCTTCAATGAACTTGGGTATAAGAAATCTCACCTGAGTAACTAGCCACGCCTGCCCTCCTTCCCGAAGGGTCGGGAGCGGGCAAGGCGGCTGATAAATGGACTAGAATCAAACTCAGTCAGGTTTGCTTTCAGTCTTCTCAAAAAGACTTTCGTATTGTTCAAAAAGGGTCTGTCCCTTGGCCTGTGACCGGGCGTATGCGTACCTCAATGCCTCGTGGAACGGCTGTTCCTTGAACTCATCCTGACTGTAGAAATCGTCAATCCATTCTATGAACTTCGAGATCTCCTTCTCCTGAAGAAGATCAAGAACGTTATAGGCTAATTCCGCCCTGTTTTCATAATACCACTTCGTCAGATCACCCCTTCCCGTCTCCTTTATGAGAGACGTGTGGGTGTCGTACATCTGTGTCAGGTAAGAAAAAAGATATAGTTCCTTTTCGGTGGGCTCAAGTGTTTTCCAATAGAGGACAATGGGCGAATAGTCTTTTTGACCGTGAAGAAAAGTCACGAAGGATAGAACGGACAACACCGACACAAAGAATGATTTCACACGTTTTCTCCTGCCACTATTTCGGATTCTCGGCAATTCCGTTATCGATCATTTCTATCAGTCGATCGATAACGTTGGATTCATCCACCTTTCCAAGTTTCTTCCCGTTCTGATAGATGAGGCCTCCCCCTGTGCCAAAGGCAATACCAATATCCGCGTGCGCGGCTTCACCCGGACCATTCACCGCACATCCCATGAGAGCCAGCGACAAGGGCGTTTTCACATCCTTCAATTTGTCTTCCATTTCTGCAGCAATCCTGAAAAGGTCTACCTCCAGACGCCCGCAGGTGGGGCACGCAATGATGGTGACACCACGACTGGCAAGACCGAGAGATTTGAGAACTTCAAAACCGACCCTGACCTCCTCCACGGGATCATCGGTCAAACTAACCCGAATGGTGTCTCCGATGCCGTCTGCCAGAAGCGTTCCAAGTCCCACCGAAGACTTGATGGTACCGCTACGGGACGGTCCCGCTTCCGTGACACCCAGGTGCAGAGGATAATCGTACATGATGGAAAAGAGACGGTAAGACTCAACCATGAGCCTGACGTCAGAAGATTTCAAAGAAACAACAATATCCTCAAAGTCGAATTCCTTACAGATCCGAATGTGTCGTTCTGCACTTTCCACCATGGCACGGGGGGTCGGATATCCGTACTTTTCCAGGAGATCTTTCTCCAGGCTGCCAGCATTCACACCAATCCGGATAGGAAGTCCCACACTTTTCACCTTGTCCAGGACAGCTTCTACACGGTCCCGTTTCCCAATATTTCCGGGATTGATCCTGATCTTGTCCGCCCCTGCATCCGCCGCCGCCAGCGCCATGCGGTAGTTGAAATGAATGTCAGCAACCAGCGGTACGTTCATCCGCTTTCTGATCTCGGGAAGAGCTTTGGCGGCTCTTTCGTCGGGAACGGTTACGCGAATAATCTGGCATCCTGCCTCCTCCAACCGATCAATCTCCTTAAGCGTTGCCGTGACATCGTGCGTCTTCGAAGTGGTCATGGATTGAACCGAAATGGGGGCACCTCCCCCGATGGGAACGTCTCCCACTTTCACCTGACGCGTCTCTCTGCGCTGAATCTGTTTTGTGAAGTCCATTAGATTAGGTTGGAAAAAGTTATCACCGACACCACGAAAAACCAATTGAAATGAGGTTGCCGTCACCATAGAGGATCGTCACACGATTTCACCGGCCGGACGGAGGCAACTGAAAAGGAGTTTCAAGATACGTACGTGCGTGCTTCATGGCCGATGTGTAGTTACCAAGAGCCAGTGCGGAGCGGTAGTCCTCGACAGCCCTCTTCCGCTCCCCTTTCAGGTCGTGAATGTTCCCCCTCAGGACATATCCAAATCCGAGGGGCGTATCCAGTTCTGTCTGGAATTCCTCAATGGACGCCGTCACCCACGCCATGGAACTGTCATATCTTTCCCGGTAGAATTCAAGTAGCGCTCTCTGGTATTTAAGGGTCGGCAGCCATCCCCTCTTTCCCACGTCGGGTAAATCTTCTGCCAACCGAAATGTGAAATTCAGATTCCTCCCCGCCTCCTCGAGTTTTCCCACCCGCATCAGAGACTCTGAATAGAGATGCTGATTGTAAATGCTTTGCGGTGACACGACCCTCATTTTCTCCGCAAGGGGAAGAGCCGACTCGTAATCATCATCCACCCACAGGTGAATAAAAATCAGGGTGAGATTGGCCTCGATCCAGGAGTATTTGCCCTTGGCTGCGGCGGTACGAATCTGTTCGAAACCCTCCTCTTTGCCACTATTGACGCCCATCAGTCCCGCCAGGAAACGGACAATGGGAGAACTGATTCCAGCGTAGTAATTCAACATTCCTATGGGAAAATAGGCATCCCACAGTTCCGGATTCTCACGGTGAACTGAAGCCACGCCACGGTAGCCTTTGATTCCCTGGATTATCACCGAGAACCACTCCTTTCTTCCCAAATGGACACGGGTTCTCAAACCCCTGGCTGAAAACAGGTACAATCGATAATGGGGATCCCCCGGAGAGCGGCGAAGGAGATTCTCATAAACCGGGATAACTTCATCGAGCGATCGCATAAGCACTTCCTGACTCTCCTCAATACCATCGTACATCTGGGCTTTCAGCCATAAGGAAACTGCCCAGGTAAGGTGAACAGTCGGGTGGGCGGGGAATTCTTTCCGCCCCGTGGTGAGGACCGTGACAGCCCGGTCGAATTCATAGTTATAGAATGCATCAATTCCCTCCCACACGAGTTCGTCTCCTACCCATTTGGAGTCCCCTTCAGCGATCCCGGTACCGGGGGTAAGCAGACCGGAAAGAATCAGGATGGTTCCCAGGATAAGCGTGTTGCTTCTAAGCTGTATCACACGCAGGATTTCAATAAATCAGAGGTGAGGCAGTAAATTCTGATAGAACGGGATCAGGACCCCGGGCCGCGGTTGGCCAGTATAAGCCACCCCCGGGCACTGTTGTCCTCGGGCTGGAGATTAAGGCTCTTCTGCCAGGCAGCAACGGCCATCTCCCTTTCTCCCATATACCAATACGTGACACCGAGGCCGGTATAGTTTTCCGCATCTGACGGATCAATATCGATGGCATCCTGGTAGGCGCCCAGTGCATTCCTGAAGAGACCGCTTCCACGATAGTATTCGCCAGCAGTCTTGAGAGCCCCCTCAATCCATTCTTCGGATCTTGGGTTCACCGCCAGCGCGTTGGCGAAAGAACGTCGGCTCAAATCTGAGAAACCATTTCTGTTGTACTCAAGACTCAAAACGTAATATACCTGGGGCAGAAGGTTGCGGACCTCTTGATGACCCGGAGCGTAGCGCAAAAGATCCTCCCAGGCCGAGGAAGCCTTGCCCCATTCGAAAGCCCTGAAATAACTGAGGCCCTGTTTGAACCTGAGATCTGTATCCCTGGGATTGGAGGTTAGAGCGCTCTCGTAAGTGACCGCCGCGTAAAGATAGTTTCCCTGATCGAAGTAGAGGTCGGCAAGGGCCATAGCCGGCGAAGAATCGATTCTGTTCAGAGTCATGCTCAACCTGTAAGACTTCTTGGCATTCTCCAGATCTCCCGTCGCCTCATGAGCTTGACCCTGTAAGAAAGGAAACACAGAATTCGAAGGGAATCGCTGTCTCGCCTCCTCCACCAGTGAAATGGCATCCTGGAATGACCCGGAACTCAATTGCTCTCTTACCTCCTTCATAAGGTGGGCAGGTCCTTCAGGTTCAAGATGGGAAGCCTTTTGAATCAACTCCCTTGCCATGTCACCGCCGTCTGCGTCATCGGCCAAATAGGACAGAGCATCGAGGGTCGCCCTGTGATCAGGACTTATCTCCAATGCCTCTTCGTAAGCGAATCTGGCATTCTGGGATTGGCCCATTCTTGAAAACAGCGATCCCAGATAGAAGTGGTAATCCGAGTTCGTTGGATCGGTAGCAATGAGCCGCAGATAAATATCCTTCGCCTTGGCGTAGAACCCTTTCCGCTCGTATGCCAGGGCCAATTCCCTCTGCGTATGTCCGTCGCCGGGTTCGTCCGTGGCCCTCTTTTCCGCTCTTTCCAGCCTTTCTCCCTCTTCTTTCACGCGCCGGCCCCGGTCCAGAGGTTTCAACGTTTGTTGTGCCTTTCCCATTCTTTCCACAAGATTATCAAGCTCATGGGTTAGCCTGTAGATATTGTCAGAAACTTCGTAGATACTTTTGGGTTGAACAGGCACGGATCCGCCCTGACGGGCTCCACGCTCACTCTTGGCGGGCCGCTCGGCTGATGCCACAGACTTTTCTGGCCGGGCCGCGGCTCTTTTTTTGACAATGGGACCGAGTTTCGCTATGTACGACTTCGTAGTTTTGTTGGGATGAAGCTTTTCTGACCTCTGAAAATCTTGCAAGGCGCCTTCGTAATTCTTGGCTTTTAATTTCTTCTTGGCTCTATTAAAGTACGCTCTTGCGCGAGAAACTGTTTTGGAGGATGATGATTCCTGGCTGGCACTTTTCTTTTTTGATGACTCCTGTGACCGGGATTTTCTTGATTTCTGAGCACTGGAAGGACTTTCCCGGGTTGATTTCGTCGTACGCTGATTCGAGGAAGATTGTGAAAATGAAGAAGAAACATCGATCGAAGAATTAGTCTCCGGAAGCACCGTCCCGTAGATGCCAACAATGAGTAGATGGACCAGAAAACGCAGTGGCCGATTCATGTTCTGCTGTCCCATTTGCCCAAATATACAATGTGCCCGGCAAAATTAAAGGAATATTTTTCGAATTCACCTCCAATGGTCCAGGAGAAGAAAGAATGATCAATGTTCGTGGCTTTGTCGGCTTGGCACTGCTCACGTTACTCAATTCTCAGCCCACGACACAGGCCTCCCAGATCCACGGTGTCGCCGTTGAGGAGAAGGCAAACGGGACCGTTATTCGGATTGGGATAACGGGTGCTGTCAGCTCTTCCCAGGTCACTGCCTGGATATCTCAATCTGGCTGGCTTTACGTAACCCTTCTGGAAACAGCGATTGATACGAATCACCGGTGGCCTGTTCTGAGAACGGGAACAGTCTCACGGTTTGAAGCTCACTCGTTCCCGGACGCCGTGCAACTGGATTTCAAACTTTCACGCGCCATGGAGTCCCCCGACATTGGCGTCTCCCCTTCCGGTGATGAGGTCATGATTACCCTCCGTTCCCCTGTCGCTGAGGTTCTGGGGACTCTCGACAGGCTTAGCTCGAGGAAAGGCGATGAGGTAGAAATCGATGAATCGAAAACAGAATCCAGGACGGCACAATTCACTCAACGCCTCCCCCATGCATTGATTCTGGCAGGCAGTGGATTGGTGTTGGCTGGATTAATCGATTCAAACAGCGCAGAGTTCATCGGAGGCTCCGCTATCATCGTCGCTGGATACATTTCTATCAAGAAAGCCACACCAGGGGGAGACCAGGGTTATACGGACCCGTGAAATCGACACTTCCATACTTTGCCGTATTTTACGCCATAGGCATCATCATTTTCGGCCTCTTCATCCGGTTCTGGCTGAGCAAGAAGAGACTCAGAGACGAAGAGAAGAAGCGTGGCAGAGGCACTAACAAGAAAGGGAAGCGGGCAAATCATTCAAGAAAAACATAAGCGGTTTTTCATTGACTGATGAGATGAAACGACCCGTTCTGTGTCTCGTTCTTTCAACGTCTCTTTCATGGGCAGTTGACGACCTCGATCGCCTGAAATCGGACTACATGATCGGGGAACTTTCTCTTGACGACCTGATGATCCAACAGGTTGCGCGACTCGTCAAGACCCCATATCCGGAGATGAAATATCTTTCCCCGGAACCCATTAAATGTGGAACACACGTACTTAGATTCCTTGGAGAAAACCATTCTCTTCTTTCTCCTTCGGCCGTTACAACACTTACCTCTATGGGGGTCGATTTTGACCGGTCCGTACCCGGCCTTTTTCGACCGTCAGGTCTCGACAGGCATTTTGACATGGGAATTTTCCGATTTCACTTCACCATGGAGGGTGAGAATGGAGTGGACCCTGCAGATGCCGATGCCGATGGCATCCCCGACTATGTTCACACCATGGCGTCGACTTTTGACGAAGTGGCTGAACTGGAATTGGATCTCTACGGATATACGAGGCCTCCGAGCGACAATTGGTATGATGACAATGGAGGAAACAGTCTTTACGATATCTACCTAAAGAGGCTGGGAGAAAACGTATACGGGTACACGCAGTGGGAATTCCCCGCAAGTAATCAATCGGGGGACAATGAATACTCAACCGTGAAAGAAAAGAATGCCTCCACGAGTTACCTCGTTGTGCGTAACAACTATGATGGATTTCCTTACCTGGAGCTTGAATCGATTCGCGTGACAGCCGCCCACGAGTTCTTCCACGCCATCCAGTTAGGATATGACGGATGGGAGTCGACGTGGATGCTTGAAGCTACGGCGACCTGGATGGAAGATGAAGTTTACGACGATATCAATGACAGTTTTCAGTATTTGGAGGAGTGGTTTGGAAATCCTGAGTTGGCCCTGAACTACGACAGCGCAACACACTGGTACGGCAGCTGGATCTTCTTCAGATACCTGTCTGAACATATGGGAGGTCACGCAACCATTCGAAAGATATTCGAAAAAAGTATCGACAATGATAGCCAGCGTGGCGATCACAGCATATCGACCATCGATGCGGTCTTGAGGGACCTGGGAGAAAGTTTCAACAAGGCCTTCACGTCAATGGTCATTGCGAATGAAGTTCTTTCCTCGGATCCCGGCGTTGGTGAGTACTCATATGAAGAGGCGGACGATTACAGACTTTTTGGCATCCGTCCTGAATATAGAGACTCGATCCTTCTCACTGAATCTGAACACCAATTCAGCCACAACTCGGGCATTCTGATGCACAATGCTAGCCACTATATCAAAGTGACCGCCTCCGAAGGTCCCCTGGAGGTAAAGTTTTCACCCGGTAAAGATGAACCGCGGTATCAAGTGATGGGAATCGTCAAAAGGGGTCTGGGCTCCATTCTCGTCTACGATATCGGTATGAGCTTCATCGTGGATGTCCCACCCAATGTGGAAGATCTGGTTATCGCTGTAGTGACGGATACAAGTGACAACCTCGGTTATTATTATTCCCTGAACCTG
>JAZGBI010000007.1 GCA_036476315.1 Candidatus Neomarinimicrobiota bacterium
CTTGGCCAGGCGAGAATTGATCGGCGGCGCAAAGAAAAGCAACTGTTTTTCAATATCAAGAAGCGATAGCGGGATCATGAATGGCGCAACTGCGTAGGGGGGGCGGATCCAATCCTGGCTCGAAAAGACATAGCTCCGGTACGAGTGGGTCCTTACGACGGCATGGGGAAAATGGCTGAGACGAATGCGTCAATGAGTGACAGGGGTAAACATGGACGAGCAAGCAGTTGAGTATTACCTCGATCAGGATCATCGATTCGTCGTTGAGAACTACAATTGGGCAAAACCATTCTCCAACTTTTTCCCCGGGATCGGGGGTAGATGGGGAATTCCGATGTGGGTCTTCTACGTCAACCGGGCACAGTGCATAAGCAGTGTCGGTGTTAGGGACAAAAATCACGCCATTCTGGAATTCTACTCGTTCAATAAAGCTCTCCAGCTCAATGCGCAGCATGGTTTCCGAACCTTCCTCAGGATCGATGGGCGTTGGCTTTATGAACCATTTCAAAAAAGCAGAGATATGAATATCAGACAAAAAATGGTCCTTTCCTCGGAGGAATTGGAGATCAAGGATTTCAACCGAAAATTGGACATAGAGACTCGTGTGCTCTACTTCCCTTTAGTTAATGAACCGATACCGTCTCTGGTGAGGGAGTTGAGGGTGAAGAATCTGAGAACTGCCCCCGCTAACCTGGAGATCCTCGATGGTCTGCCGCGCATACTCCCGCACGGTTTGAATCAGAATCTCGTCAAGTTTACCACGCGGCACATTGAGGCAATGATGGGGATCGAGCAGGTTGGTGGGGTACCACTTTTCAGGTTGAAACAGAGCCCGGCGGATGTTCCCCAAATCGGAAGGATGTCTGGTGGAAATTTCTACGTGAGCCTTCTTGGAGGGGGAAGCGATATCTTGCGGGATCGCGTCATCGTTGATCCTTCCATCATATTTGGTGAGGGCGAGGCGTACGATTATCCATGGTGTTTTGAGAAGTACCCCCTTGAAAAGCTGCTTGCGATGAGGCAAATTCGGGAGAACAAAACCCCGTGTGCCTTTACTGCTCTGTCTGTTAGGGTGCCTGCAGGCGGGGAGGTCGTTCTCTTCTCATTGATCGGCAATACTACGCATGAAGACAAATTGCGCACTCTCGTGAGAGCTGTTAAGAAAAAAGATTTCTTGCAGCGCAAACGTGAAGAAAACAGCGTGGTCATCGAGCAGGTGAAGAATCACGCATTCACGGTATCGAGTTCTCGAGAGTTCGACGAGTACTGTCAGCAGACATTTCTGGATAATGTGCTGCGCGGGGGGATGCCTTTAGTCTTTGACACGACTGAGGGAAAAAGCGCTCTTTACGTGTACGGTCGAAAGCATGGGGACCTTGAGAGAGATTATACCTTTTTCGTCTTAGATCCTGCCTTCCTCTCACAGGGCGATGGCTTTTATCGCGATGTCAACCAGAATCGGCGAAGTGATGTCTGGTTCTTCCCCGAGGTGGAAGACTCCAACATCGTTACGTTCCTGAGCCTTGTCCAGACAGATGGGTACAACCCCCAGGTAGTCAGTAGAATAACATATGTGGCTTACGATACCGTTGGGCTTCGGAAATGGTTGAAAGGCCTTGTGAAGGATGAAAAATTGTACCGCGAGCTGTTGGGAGTGGTTGCCCGCCCATTTACTGCCGGCGAGTTTATCATGACGCTCGAAGAGACGACAGGGCGTAACGCAAAAGTGTATGAGAAGATCTTGAGAAAACTTCTGCTTTTCTGCCGGCAAAATGACGTCGGCGATTTACATGAGGGGTTTTGGGTGGATCACTGGACATACAACATCGACTTGATCAAACGTTTCCTGGAAATCTATCCCGATAGACTCAAGGAAGTCTTGGTCGACCGGAAGATTTACACATACTACGATAACCCGGATGTTGTTGTGCCGCGGAATAGAAAATATGTGGTGGTGGATGGAAGGGTGAGACAATACGGTGCGGTGGTTCGCGATCGAGAAAAACTCGCAATGATCAAAAAACGCTCAGAGCGTCCGACGAGAATGCGGACGAGACATGGCCACGGTCGCCCTTACAAAACGAACCTCTTGGTGAAACTTCTCTCCATCATTGTGAACAAGATCGCTACATTGGACCCACGAGGAATTGGAGTAATGATGGAGGCCGACAAACCCGGGTGGTGTGATCCCTTGAACGGGCTGCCCGGACTTTTTGGGTCGTCGATTTGCGAGACCATAGAATTGGAAAGACTTGCTCGGTTCCTTCGCAGGGCCGTAGACGAACTTACACTGGAAGAGGACGAAACGGTCCTTCTCCACGAAGAGTTGCACGACTTTGTGGGCGCTCTGGGTAAAGCGATAGGAAAGAGGCTCACGTGGAGAGGCAAGGAAAAAAGGTTGGTGTACTGGGAAGAAAGCAATCGGTTGAAGGAACGTTATCGGGAGAAGACGAAGATGGGAATCAGCGGTGTGGAGCAGGAAATGACACTTGCTGAGACGAAAGTTTTCTTGGATAAGTGCTTGAGGCTTCTGGCAGAGGTGTTCGAGCCTGGAAACAGAAAGAACGTCTTTCATAAGAGCGGGGTTTGTTACACGTATTTCGTCAATGAGGTTATCGACTGGGAGCCGGTCTGGAAAGACAGCAAGAAGAAGATCCCAATGTTGAGTGACGGCGGAAACCCCTTAGTCAAGGTGAGCAAATTCCGCCCTCGGCCGATGGCGCTTTTCCTGGAGGGCCCCGTCCATCTGCTGAGGGCCCATCCAGAGTGGAAGGAAGAAATTCACAGGGCGGTCAAGAGAAGTCAGCTTTACGACCGAAAACTTGAGATGTATAGGAACTGTGAGTCCCTAGAGAAAGAGCCCTTCGATATCGGGAGAATTTGCGCCTACACTCCTGGGTGGATAGAGAATGGATCCGTTTATGTTCATATGGAGTACAAATGGCTTTTGGAATTGCTGCAGAATGGCCTGTGCCGGGAATTTTACCGAGACATCAAAACCGCCCTAACTCCCTTTCTCGACCCGAACATGTATGGGAGGAGCATACTTGAGGGAACCTCTTTCATCGTCAGCAGCGCTTTTGGGGACGATAAGCTTCACGGCCGTGGCTTTCAGCCACGTTTGAGCGGAAGCACTTGCGAGATGCTTCACCTGTGGACCTTGATGGTTGCAGGGGAGAATCCGTTCTTTTTAAATCACGAAGGCCAACTGATGTTGAGGCTTCGGCCCATCCTCCCGGGTTGGTTATTCACGCAAGAAAAGCGGACTTCCCGCTACTATGATAAAGAGGAGAGATCGAAAGCAGTCGTGATCCCCGAGGACGCTTTTGCTTTCAAATTCATTGGAAAGAGCTTGGTCGTGTATCACAATCACGAACGTAAGGACACCTTCGGCGAAGCCGGGGCGAAAGTTGTTTCCTACTCGCTGAAGTATCATGATGGGAAAGAGAAAACCACACCTGGGGAGGTGTTGGAAACCTCGCTGGCGTTGAGTGTGCGAGAAGGGCGCGTGGAGCGAATCGATGTGGTTCTTTCTTGAAGGCACGTGCGCAGACGCAATGGGGTCACGTCTACAATTGACAATTGGACAAGTATTCATAGGGTGTAGGGGTGGAGCGGAAAGAGCCAGTCGTCTAGTCCTTTGAGGTAGGGAGGTTGCAAATCAAATGAGGAGACTAAAATGGGACAAGACCCTGTGAAAGTAGATCTCAAGCATTACAAAGTCGAACTTGAGAATGAGCAAGTGCGGGTGCTTCGAATCAGGTACGGGCCCGGCGACAAATCCGTGATGCACGGACATCCGGCAAGCATAGGAGTGTATCTGACAGATGCCCACGTCCGGTTTACCTTCCCTGATGGCAAAACGGAGGAAGTACGGGTGAAGGCTGGGGAAGTCCTGTCGTTCCCAGCATGCGAGCATCTGCCTGAAAACTTGAGCGGTCAGCCTTTAGAGCTTGTTTTCTTCGAGTGCAAAGGCAAAGCGTAGGGCAAAAAGGGGGAAAGGGCCGTTCATGACGGGAGAACAGGATCAAACCC